>JAPOVS010000063.1 GCA_026708055.1 bacterium
CTGGCGATCACCGACCCCGACGCCCTGACGCAACTGGCGGACCTCGCCGAGGGCGCCGACCGGCGGCTGGAGGTGCGCCTGTTCGGTGGCCGTTCGGTCGCGTTCCACCCGAAGGCGTACATCTTCCGGTCCAGCGCCGGCGAGGCCGCCGCCGGCTACGTGGGCAGTTCGAACCTCAGCGCCTCCGGCATCGACGGGGGAGTGGAGCGACTCGGGTGATGAGCGCCTGTGGGATGCGGCCGTGGGTGACGGGATCACCTGATGCGCCGCGGAGGGATCTAGCTTCCTTCGGCTAGAGCTTGACCGGGTTCGGCGACGGGGTGATTCGATATATCGCCACCTTGACCCGCTTGTGCTCGTATGGTGGGCGAGATAAGTCGCGGGCCCTGGCCCGCTGACCTGATTTGCGGATCTGCGCGCCGCGCCGGCAACAGGTCGACCACAGGAGAGCCCGATGCAGGACACGCCATCGGCAGCCACCAGCCCGGTGTGGGCCAACCACGCGGTCTTCCAGGGGGAGCACGAGCAGAGATTGCTCGAGACCGATCATGGGCGGGTCGCCCTCATGAGCGACGGGGAACTCGTTGAGGTATTCGATGACACGTCGTCGGCGACACACGCCGGCTACGAGCGGTTCGGGTTGGGAGGCTTCTCGACGCACCCCATCGGTCACCCCCCCGTGCGGATCGGATCGATACTCGGCAGATCCCTGGCTGAGGCATGATCCACCGGCCAGGAGCCGGCCGCATCCCTCGCCCCATCGTCGCGGCGCGACTCTCGGGAACGTTCCGCGGCCCGGTGGAGCCTTCACAGGAGTTCGAGGCGCTTATCGACACTGGGGCTGAGGGATCGCTGATATGGCGTCCGGTTCTTGATCGTTTCGGCCTGATCCCTTCGGGGAGGGGCACTCTCACCGGGGTTGATGGGGTCGAGCAGGTCGTTCCGACAGCGCAGATGCGCATCGGTGTGCCCCCGTTCGACTCCGCGGAGGTAACAGTCGTGGTCGTCGACTGGCGACCGTCCGGATGCGACGTCATCGTCGGGATGGACTACCTCGGCCAGATCGACTTCGCCGTTCGGCAGGGAACCTTCGGCCCGATCTGAGTCGGCCGCGCCTAGCTGATGTCCGAGGGTCGCTGACCGGCTTCCGCTGCGGGTGGACTGCTTGGCAGCGTCGTAGGATTGTCGGGAGAGGCTTGGAGGTGGCATGGTTCGTCCCACCCGAGTTGAACCCCGAGACGGCTATCGGATCTGGCTGAGGTATTCCGACGGCACAGCCGGAGAGCTCGATCTGTCGTATCTGGCGGGGCGCGGCGTCTTCAAGGTGTGGGACGAGACCGGCTGCTTCGAGACCGTGCACATCGGTCCGGCCGGATCGATCGCCTGGGACGAGGACGTCGAACTGTGCCCGGACGCCCTCTACATGCGACTCACCGGCAAGTCTCTCGCGGAACTGGCACCGGCGCATCGTGCCTGAGGAGGTCGATGCCTGAGATTTGCCGGTTCGACGGGATCATCATCCGGATGTAATTCGACGATCACGCACCGCCACACTTCCATGCCCTGCACGGCGACGACGAGGCCCTAGTCGGGATCGACGATCTTGCCGTGCTGCAGGGGCGTCTTCCCGCCCGTGCACATGGGCTTGTGATCGAGTGGGCCTCGCGGCATCAAGCGGAGTTGCGGGACGCATGGGAGCGAGCGAGACGCTTGGAGCCCCCTGGCAAGATCGCACCACTCGGCTGAGTGCCGGGGTCATCTCGCACGCTGAGCCGGCCGGCGCTGTGGAAATGACAGGGGGCCCCTCGCTCGGAGGGGCCCCGGGTCCTGAGCGGCGAAGCGCTCAGGGTGTTATGTCCTCATCATATTGGCAGCGTGTGACAGTCACCTGCCGCCTCGTCGGGCTCATGCGCCGGTTCGAGCAGGCCGCCGTCGGGAGCCGGCGGTTCCGCGGCGACGACTGTTCCGGCGGGCGTAGAGTCCGGGGGCGTGATGGCGGCTGAGGTGTCGGCGGGGCACTCGGGCCCGCCTGCCGTGGGTCCGGTTCCGGCCGGCGTGCCGGATGAGGGTGGCCCCACGCCGGTGTTGCTGGACGGTTCGGCTGAGGGTCGGTTGCTGCCGCGTCTGATCGATCGGCTCCGGGACCCGGATCTGGACCGCATCGACATGGCGGTCTCGTTCGTCATGAAGAGCGGCCTGGCCCGCGTCCTCGAGCCCTTGGAGGACGCGCTGGACCGGGGCGCCCAGGTCCGCGTTCTCACGACGGACTACCTGGCGATCACCGACCCCGACGCCCTGACGCAACTGGCGGACCTCGCCGAGGGCGCCGACCGGCGGCTGGAGGTGCGCCTGTTCGGTGGCCGTTCGGTCGCGTTCCACCCGAAGGCGTACATCTTCCGGTCCAGCGCCGGCGAGGCCGCCGCCGGCTACGTGGGCAGTTCGAACCTCAGCGCCTCGGGCATCGACGGGGGAGTGGAATGGAACCTGGGCACCGATCGGGTGGAGCGACTTGTGGCGGGGTTCGAGTCGCTGTGGGCCGACGCGCGTTCGAAGCCCCTCGATGCGGCTTCGTACGCCGTCACATCGGCTGACCGCCGTCCTCGCGGCGACCCGGCTGATCGCGGTGGGCCGCGGGTTACGATGCTCGTATGAGGGACTCTGAGACCACGGCACCCGCCGACGGAGGGGAAGCCACCGCACCCGCCCGCCGACCTCGCGAGGAGACGGCCCGCCTTGGGAAAGAGATTTACGAGCGGGACATCCGCCACCTTGTCGAGACAGACCACCAAGGGGAAGTTGTCGCCATTGACGTCGACAGCGGAAGCTACGCGCTCGGCAAGAATGCCATTGTCGCCTCTGATGGCCTGCGAGATCACCACCCGGACGCCCAGGTCTGGCTGATGCGGGTTGGTCATCGGACGTTGTATCGCTTCGGCGGCAGTTCCCTTCGGAGAGCAGGGTGATCGAGGGGACCGTGAATGCCCATCTCGAAGCCGTCGTGACCCTTCCCTTGCTCGACTCAGCGGGGCAGGTGCGGGAAGTCGACGCCGTGGTCGATACCGGCTTCAACGGCTATCTGGTATTGCCCCCGATGTTGGTGGCGGACTTGGGGCTGCCCGTTGTGGGTGATGGCGAGGCGGTTCTGGCCGACGGCAGCGAGGCCGCCTTCGACGTGTATGGCGTGACGATGTTCTGGGACGGACAACCGAGACACGTCGAGACCGGGGCGGTTGGCGTCGACCCCCTACTGGGCATGGCGATGCTCGACGACCACGACCTGACCATCCAGGTCCGGGACGGCGGGCGCGTCGTCATCCAGGCCAGGGAGTAGCAAAGCTCCAACCACCGCACTTCTCCCCCGCTGTGGACTTCGCTACCGAGTTCGGCGTTGCGATGAAGCGGATGAACCGCAGATTCGTCAGGCTCATGCGCCGCTTCGAGCAGGCTTTCGTCAGGAGCCGGCGGTTCCGCGGCGACGGCTGTTTCCGGCAGACGTAGAGTCCGGGGGCGTGATGGCGGCTGAACCGTCGGCGGGGCACTCGGGCCCGCATGCCGTAAGTCCGGTTCCGGCCGCCGTGCCGGATGAGGGTGGCCCCACGCCGGTGTTGCTGGACGGTTCGGCTGAGGGTCGGTTGCTGCCGCGTCTGATCGATCGGCTCCGGGACCCGGATCTCGACCGCATCGACATGGCGGTCTCCTTCGTCATGAAGAGCGGCCTGGCCCGCATCCTCGGGCCCTTGGAGGACGCGCTGGACCGGGGCGCCCGCGTCCGCATTCTCACGACGGACTACCTGGCGATCACCGACCCCGACGCCCTGACGCAGCTGGCGGACCTGGCCGAGGGCGGCGACCGGCGACTGGAGGTGCGCCTGTTCGGTGGCGGGTCGGTTGCGTTCCACCCGAAGGCGTACATCTTCTCCTCCAGCGCCGGCGAGGCGGCGGCCGGCTACGACGGCTAGAACGCCGTATCAGTCAGTCGCTCCAAGGTTGTCGGGTCAGTTCGACGCCGACCACTGACACGGCTTCGCCATCGACGTGCGCCGTTGAGGCCCTCGTCAGTAGTGTTGCGCGTGGCCGACGACAGCAATCGATCGTGCGTCCAGGTGGGCGTCGAGGACGCCCTTGTAGAGCAGGGATGGCGTGAGATTGTGGATGAACCGCAGATTCGTCGGGTAGTCGTCCTCGAGGACGGTGGTCAGCCGCGCCCCTGCCCAATCCGCAGCGATGTCGTTGCGGCGGGTAGCCTCCGCTGACAGGCAACCCGACCGGCATGCTGCGAGGGCGGAAGCGATGGACAACAGGGGACTGCTATCGGATCGCATCCGCGCCGCGTTCGACGGCTGCTACGCGGCGCGGCGCGCCGCCGCTCTCTCCGGCGTTCCGTTGTCCACCGTGTATCACTGGGCGCGCAAGGGAATCGTCGAGCCCTCGGTGTCGCCGACCAGGGTGAAGCTGTGGTCCTACGCAGATCTGATGGGACTGCGCGTCGTGTATTGGCTGCGAAACCCCAAACAGAGCCGGAACAGGGAGATCGCCGCCAGCCCGATGTCGCAGGTGCGCAGGGCGCTGGACGAGATGGAGAGCCGAGGACTTGACATCTGGGACGACAGCACGGACGAGCCGGACTCGCCGCTGCGGGTTGACCAGTCGGGCAGGATATGGGTCCAGGCCAACGGCATTGTCGAGACTGACGGCCAACAGGCCCTACCCGAGATCTTGGACCTGCTCGGACCATTCGAGTTCGGCCAGCTGCGGGGCCCCGATCTTCTTCGGCCACGGCCCCGCCTGCGGATCATCCCCGGCAAGATGTCGGGCGAACCTCACTTGGCAGGTTCTCGGATCACGACCCAAGTCGCCGCGGCGCTCTACGAGCACATCCCCGATGTCGGGAGGATCGCGGATCTGTACGCGGGCGTCGACGCCGGAATGTTCGAAGAGGCCATCGAGTTCGAGCGTTCGCTCGCCGCCTGATGCGGCTGCCGCTGGACCAGAACTTCCCGGAGCCGATCCTGGCGGCGCTCGAACCGTGGATGGGAGACATCCGGTTGGTGCCATTGCGCAGGATCGACCCACGGCTGCCCGAACTCGATGATCGCAGGCTGCTCATCGCTCTCAAGCAGTTGGGATTCGAGGGCTTGGTGACACTGAACCACAAGATGCTGCGCAATCCCAGAGAGTTGGCGGCCGTGCTCAAGACGGGCGTGACCGTCTTTGCCGTCGAAGGTGTGGGGCATGATCCCATTCGAGCGACGGGAGCATTGCTCCTCGATCTTCGGCCCGCCGTGAACGCGATGCAGGCGGGTCGGTCGGGTGTGTTCTGGCTCCGGCCGAGGGCGCCGAAGCCAAGGGATCCGTGGGATCTCTTCAAGGAAGCGGCAGAAAAACGCAACGAGGACGCAGAGCACCTCTATGCCACCCTCAAGGTGTCCGACGCCGAGATGGAAACCGCCATTCTCTGACCCGCAGGGCTAGTGTCCTGAGTGGGGTATTCGTTGGTGTGGTGTGGGGGTGGGGTACGGTTTTTGTGGTGAGTGGGCGGTGGTTGGAGACGATCATGGTCCAAGAGTTGCAGCCGCCGCGGCGGCGAGGGCGCGGCCGGTTGGCGGTGCCGGTGGCGCTCGATGAGCAGGAACGGGAGACCTTGGAGCGTTGGGCGCGGCGGCCGTCGTCGTCGCAGGCGTTGGCGTTGCGGTGCCGGATCGTGCTGGGAGCCGCGGCGGGCGGGACGAACACAGCGATCGCGGCGCGCCTGGGGTGTTGCGCGGCGACGGTGAGCAAGTGGCGGGGCCGGTTCGCCGAGCGGCGCCTGGACGGGCTGGGCGACGAGCCGCGCCCGGGCGGGCCCCGCAAGATCACCGACGAGCAGATCGAGGAGGTGCTCGTCAAGACCCTCGAGGAGACACCGCCGGGGGCGACGCACTGGTCGACGCGGTCGATGGCCGCGGCGGTGGGCCTCTCCCAGACCGCGATCAGCCGGATCTGGCGGGCCTTCGACCTCAAACCGCGCCGCGTCGAGGAGTTCAAGGTGTCCCCGGACCCGCAGTTCATCGACAAGGTGCGCGACGTGGTGGGCCTGTACCTGAACCCCCCGGAGGCCGCGGTCGTGCTGTGCGTGGACGACAAGACCCAGGCCCGGGCCCTGGGCCGCACTGCGCCGATCCTGCCGATGATGCCCGGGACGCCCCAGCGGCGCACCCGCGACTACCGCCGCGGCGGCACCACTGACCTCTACGCCGCCCTCGACACCGCATCCGGGAAGGTCATTGCGGCCATGACCGCGCGCCGCCGCGCCGAGGAGTTCAGGAAGTTCCTGAACCGCATCGACGCCGAGGCCCCCGACTGCCTGGCCGTGCACATCGTCTTGGACAACGTCTCCACCCACAAGACCCCCGCCATCCGGCGCTGGCTGCTGGCGCACCCCCCGCTTCAGCTTCCACTTCACCCCCACCTACAGCTCCTGGGTGAACCTCGTCGAACGCTGGTTCTCCGAGCTCACCGCCAAACAGCTCCACCGCGGCGCCCACACCTCCGTCGAGGACATCCAAGACTCCATCAACGCGTGGACCGAGCACTGGAACAACGACCCCAGACCCCTCACCTGGCACAAGACCGCCGACGAGATCCTCGACACCCTCGCCGCATATCTCAAACGAATACCCCACTCAGGACACTAGGCCCCTGCCACCGTCTCGTCGCAGGCCCGTCTCGGGCTCACCGGAGTACTTGGCGCTTCTCCCAGAGGACTCGGTCACTGCCGGTCTCGGCGGAGGCGGCTCCAGAATCGGGAGCGCACTGGCAGCGGGGTGCTTGATTCGGTCTGGGTCTCGGGAAGGCGCGCGGGTCCTGCCGTCCAGTTGGGCAGGAATTGCTCGAGTTCGCTGCGGTGCAGGGCCGTGTGGCCGCTGCTGCGGGCGTCGTCGTCCAGGATGGTGGAGGGGACCTCGTCCCAGTGGAAGGCGCCGCGCCCGTACTGGTCGATCCGCTCGCGCACGATGATCCGGCCGCCGTCGAGCCACCACCCCTGCGGCGTCTCCGAGCCAGCGGCGATTCTCGCCTCGGGGCGCAGCAGGTAGCGCAGTTTGGCCTGCAGGCCACGGTAGCGGCGCTCCGCGTACTGCTCCCAGGTCTGAGGCGCGGCCCAGGGCAGCGGGTCGAGATCTGCCGTCGCGTCGTGTAGAGCCCCACTCAGCACGCCGGTCGACAGCGCCAGGTGGTCCGCTGGCAGGGGCTCGTCTTGGAGAGCGTCCAGGATGGTGTGGACGTATCGCTTGTAGAGGTGCCCGGTCAGCCGGTCGGTGACGGCGCGGATCCGTTCGTCCTGCTGCTGGCGCATCAGGTGCTTGTACACCGGCAGTGCGGTGTCGGTGTAGATCAGGAGCGCTCGCTTGACGATCTCATCCGCGAAGCCGTGCTCTTGGCGGTTCATCGACAGGACGAACGCGGGGTACTCGTCGAGCCCGGGTGGTGTCTCGTCCTTGATGAAGTCCTTGCCGGTCAGGCCCATGCTCTTGGTCGACACGTCGTCGAAGAAGACGGGGCAGCGCTTGGCGGTGTGGGTGATCTCGAACAGCGCACCGGTCCTGAAGTTGCTCTTCGGCTGGCAGGGTCCGAGCGGGTCGGTGGGGAACATGGAGCGCAGGAGCGTGCGGACGAGGGTGCTCTTGCCGCAGTTGGCCTTGCCGTAGACGATGGCGACGCGTTCGTAGCGGATCACGTCGCGGTTCTGCAGGGCGGCCCGGTTGCGCAGTTCGCAGATGAACGGCGAGAAGTAGAGCCATGCCCACAGGGTGAAGTACTGCGCCTTGAGGTCGCCGATCTGCGCGGCGGTGCCGGCGAAGTTGTCGAAGCCCTGGAAGTAGTCGACCATGAGTCGGGCGTCGGCGGCTGCCAAGTTCGGGTCGTAGGACAGGTCGAAGGGTTTCCCGGCGAACGTCGCGCTGCGGTTGACGCGGTCGAGCGACAGAGCGGCGGGCTCGCGCTCTTCAGGGGGTCGGACGCGCAGCGCCTCGCGGATGTTTCGCTTGTCGGTCCGGGTGAGGGTGTGCTTGCCGGCGCGTGCGGCCGGGACGTGCGAGCCGATCTGGTTGCGGATGATCTTGGCCCGGCGGTCGATCGTCGAGCGGTCATCGAGCCCGCCGCGCGGACCGGCACCGTCGCCGACCACGAGGACCGTGCGTGCCTCGGCATCGCCGAGGACAGGTACGTCGTGCACCTCGATCGGTCGGTTGCGGTCGGTCAGCAATCGCGGGTCGATCAGCTGCGACGCCTGCTCGCGGATCTCGCGGTACTTGCCGCCGTAGTGGATCCAGGCGCCGGGGTCGTCGTCGTACGCGGCGATGGTCTCCTCCTGCCAGCCTCCGAAGGCCTGTTCGGAGAAGTTCGCCGAACCCATGATGATGCGCCGCTGCGGGTCGGTTCCCCCGTCGAGGAGGTACAGCTTCGAGTGTGAGACCTGCCTGTGCAGCACGCGGAAGGTCAACCTGCCCTCGGTCAGTGCCGTGATGACCGATTGCTCGGTCCTCGAGAGGTTGTCGATGAGCACCTTGGCGCTCTGCAGCGCCGCGTATTGTGCAGCCAGCACCTTCTCGATGCGGTCGATGGTTGCCGTCGTGCCGATGATGCACTCGATCTCGTCGAACTCGAAGTCCGTGACCAGCCGGTTCACGGTGCGCAGGTCGACCGAGTAGGTCAGGATCCGACACGAGGTGAACCCGGCGAACAGATCCCACGAGAACTTCCGATCCTCGACGAATCGAGACTGCGCGACACGCAGGCCCGTGCCGTCATCGAGCGTCAGGCCCGGCTGGTCCGTCCGCGGAGAGGCGCCGAGCATGTGTCGTGGATCGGTCTCGGCGCTCCGATCGCCGGTGGCGCTGCCAGGTGGAGGAGGTTGATGGATGGGTAGGACGGACATGGCTCTCCTCGGCGGGTTGCTGGCGGTCGCGGCTGCCCGAGAACCTACGAAGGGGGTGTGACAGTCATGATGTAGTTGTTGGTGGCCGGGCTCGGGAGGATGCGTTGGACCGGGGCGCCCGCGTCCGCGTTCTGATGACGGACTATTTGGCGATCACCGACCCCGACGCCCTGACGCAGCTGGCGGATCTGGCCTCCGGCGGCGACCGGCGACTGGAGGTGCGCCTGTTCGGTGGCGGGTCAGCTGCGTTCCACCCGAAGGCGTACATCGTCTGGTCCAGCGCCGGCGAGGCCGCCGCCGGCTACGTGGGCAGTTCGAACCTCAGCGCCTCCGGCGTCGACGGGGGAGTGGAATGGAACCTCGGCGTCGACCGGGTGGAGCAAGCTGAGGCGTGCGTCGCTGGCTCGTAAAATCCCGGGTCGTGGAGGAACTGATCGATGGCGGGTTGGTCGAATGAGCACGCGTGCTCCGACCGGAGCGAACTGGATTGTGTACGTCGATGGGTTGAACTTCTATTCGGCGGTTCGCGGTCGCCCGGATGCGAAGTGGGTCGATTTCAGAGCCCTGGCTGATCGATTGGTCCCGCGTGCCGGCACCGTGAGCAAGGTGAAGTACTTCACGTCTCAGGTCTCGGAGAAGGCTGCGGAGGATCCCGAGGCGCCGCGGCGCCAGCGTGTGCTCATCCGGGCGGTGCGTGCGACCGGCGTCGAGGTGCTGGAGGGCAGGTTCAAGGTTCCCGACCACTGGCGGGCGATCTCGTCGAAGGGGGACTGGGAGGACCGGCTCCGTCCGCCGCTCCCGGCAGGGATGCTTGACGACTACCGTGCCCACTTCACGCCCCATGGGTCGCAGCCGTGGAAGGTTCTGGTCGAGCTGCCGCAGGAGAAGTTCACCGATGTCGCGATCGCATCGCATCTGCTGCGCGACTTCTACCGGGGTGCTTGTGACTGCGCGCTCGTCGTGTCGAACGACTCGGATCTTCGCCCCGCGATAGAACTCGCTGTCGGAGACGGGCATCACGTCGGCGTGTTCAGCCCAATGGGAACGGTCTCGCGTGACTTGGAGAGGGTCGCGTCGTGGGCGAAGCCGATTCGCGCCGAACTCTTGATGCAGTGCCAGATGCCCGACGAGGTTCGGGTGCCGGGGTCATCTCGCACGCTGAGCCGGCCGGCGCTGTGGAAATGACAGGGGCCCCTCGCTCGGAGGGGCCCCGGGTCCTGAGCGGCGAAGCGCTCAGGGTGTTATGTCCTCATCATATTGGCAGCGTGTGACAGTCACCTGCCGCCTCGTCGGGCTCATGCGCCGGTTCGAGCAGGCCGCCGTCGGGAGCCGGCGGTTCCGCGGCGACGACTGTTCCGGCGGGCGTAGAGTCCGGGGGCGTGATGGCGGCTGAGGTGTCGGCGGGGCACTCGGGCCCG
>JAPOVS010000064.1 GCA_026708055.1 bacterium
ACTGTTCGGCGACATGAACCAACGACGCGCCGACCACACATCAGGAACCTGGGAGCACCTCCTCCAGGATGTACTCGAGCTCGATCGCAGTGACGGGAGCGAACTCGGATACGAAGTCTTGGCCACCGGCTACCGATCGACCCGGCAAATCCTGCGGTACGCCGGTGGCCTGCTCTCGCCGGGCCAAGCCAGTCCCGTCGCCCTGCGCGACGGCCCAGATCCCACAATCCGAAGAGTCGGCTCGAAACAATTGATCAGCGCAGCGCACGAGGAGTCTGAGCGGCTCGCCGATGAATTCCCCGACGGGACAGTGGCAGTGATCGCATGGGACGTCGACCATCTCAACGCAATCCAATCTCTCTGCCTCAAGGCCGGGTGGCGACAAGCCGAAGGCGATCCCTGGACCCTTCACCACCCACTGAGCGACTCACGGGCGCGGCTGCGCTTGGCGCGCCCCGTCTTCGCCCGCGGCCTGGAATTCGACGGGGTCGTAGTCGTAGAACCGGCCGACTTCCAACCAAACCTCGGACGACACGGCTCGCTCTACACCGCCATCACCCGCGCCAACCAGAAGCTCGTCGTCGTATACAGCAAGGCCCTGCCCAAAGAACTGAAGCGGAAATGAACCGTCCCCACCGTCACGTTGGCTTCAGAATCCATGCTGGTCCGCTCTCTCCGGGCATGCGCCGGCTGGGGACCGAGAACGGCCGGGGTGTGCTCTGCCGAGCCTCTTGCCCGCGTCAGCGGTCGGCCTAGATTGAGCGATCGTCACATGAGCACGGAGCACTGTCACGATCAACGCAATCCTGGGAGAGAATTCGAGGACGTCAGCGCCGCCGGGTCGGGGCGATGACTGATTGCGCCGCACCCGGGTTGACGCCTGAGCGGGAGGCTCGGCGGGACATCGACGCGCAGTTGGCGGATTGTGGTTGGGTGATCCAGGACCACAAGTCTGCGGCGGTTGCGGCGGCTCGGGGGGTGGCGGTGCGGGAGGTGCCGATCGGGAAGGGGTGGGCCGACTACGTGCTGTTCGTGGACTGCCAGGCCGTGGGGGTGGTCGAGGCGAAGCCGGTGGGGACGACACTGACGGGGGTGGAGCCGCAGACTCTGGGTTACCGGAAGTCGTATCCCGGCGAGCTGCCGATGTTCGAGGTGGGTGGTGTGCTGCCCTTCGGTTACGAGTCCACCGGCGTGGAGACGCGTTTCACCTGCGGGCTGGATCCAGTCCCGACCTCTCGTCGGGTGTTCCGCTTCCACCGGCCTGAGACGCTGGCCCGATCGGTTGAGGATCGGATCGAGACCGGCGTCGGAGCCTTGCGCGCCGGTTTGCAGTTGTTGCCCGATCTGGATCCCCGGGGCCTGTGGCCCGCTCAGGCCGAGGCGGTCCGCGGCCTGGAGGCGTCCCTCCGCGACAATCGGCCGCGGGCGTTGATTCAGATGACGATGGGGGCGGGCAAGACGTTCACGGCTGTGAACGCCGTGTACCGGCTGGTGCGCCACGCGGGGGCTCAGCGGGTGCTGTTCCTGGTGGATCGGGCGAACCTGGGTGTTCAGGCCGTCCAGGAGTTCAGAGGGTTCGATACACCCGACGACGGCCGGAAGTTCACCGAGTTGTACAACGTGCGTCAGATCAGGTCGTCGCACTTGGACATGGCGGCCGAGGGGGCCACGAAGGTGCACGTGTCCACTATCCAGCGGCTGTACTCGCTGCTCCGGGGCGAGGACCTGGACGATGCCCTGGATGAACGGTCCGGTGGCGACATGGCGCCCGAACAGCCCGTGGAGGTGGTCTACAACCCGAAGGTGCCCATCGAGTCCTATGACGTGATCGTCGTGGACGAGTGCCATCGCTCCATCTACGGGGTGTGGCGGCAGGTGCTGGGGTACTTCGACGCGTTCATCGTCGGGCTGACGGCCACGCCGGGCATCCAGACGCACGCCTTCTTCCAGCAGAACCTCGTGACCGAGTACGGCCATGCCGAGGCGGTGGCGGATCGGGTGAACGTGGACTTCGACGTGTTCCGGATTCGCACCGAGATCACCGAGGGCGGCGGCACGGTGCCGGCGGGGTTCGTGACGAAGTTCCGCGACCGGCTGACCCGCGGCGAGCGCCTCGAGCGGATCGACGCCGAGGTGGACTACGACGCCGCCGAGTTGGATCGCAGGGTGGTGGCGACCGATCAGATCCGCACCGTCGTGGCGACGCTGCGGGACTCGCTGCCGGTGATGTTCCCCGACCGGGAGCGGCGTTCGGACGGCCTGCTCGCGAACGTCCCCAAGATGCTGATCTTCGCCAAGGACGACAGCCACGCCGATGACATCGTGCAGACGGTGCGGGCGGAGTTCGGGCTCGGCAACGAGGGCGCGGTGAAGATTACCTACCGGTCCGGCGATTCGGGCAATCGCCCCGAGGCGTTGCTGCAGCAGTTCCGCAATTCCTACAACCCTCGCGTCGCGGTGACCGTGGACCTCATTGCGACTGGCACCGACGTGAAGCCCATCGAGTGCGTGGTGTTCATGCGGCGGGTGCGCAGCCGCAACTACTTCGAGCAGATGAAGGGCCGCGGCGTGCGGGTCATCGACCCCAACGACCTGCGCGCCGTCACACCCGACGCCACCGTGAAGGACCGCTTCGTGCTCGTGGACGCCGTCGGCGTGACCGACGACGACCTGCCCGACACCGTACCCCTGGAGCGCAAGCGCCACGAGAGCTTCGACAAGCTGCTGGCCCGCATCGGCTTGGGCTCCATCGACGAGGCCACGGTGTCGTCGGTGGCGTCACGCCTAGCCCGCCTCGACCAGCGGATGACCGCCGAGGACCGCGCCGAGGTGGAAGCCGTCGCCGGGATGAGCCTCAGCGCTCTTGCTCACCAGCTGGTGGAGGCGCTCGACCCAGACCGGCACATCGAGGCCGCCGCAGAGGCTGCCGGTACCGATGATCCCACCGTGGAGCAGGTGGCCGCCGCCCGGGAACAGATCGTCCGCGACGCCCTGCAACCGCTGGCCGGCAACTCGCAGTTGCGAGAGAAGCTGATTGAGGTCCGCCGTAGCTACGAGCAGATGATCGACTCCGCCTCTGCCGACACGGTCATCTCCGAAGGGTTCTCCGTCGACGCCACCGACCGGGCCCGCCGCCAAGTCGAGTCGTTCCGGACATTCATCGACGAGAATCGCGACCAGATCACCGCCCTGCAGGTGCTCTACGACCAACCCCGCGGCAGGTTCACCTACGCAGACATCAAGGAACTCGCCAGCGCAATCGCCCGCCCGCCCCACCGCTGGACCACCGAGGACCTCTGGACCGCCTACGAGACCCTCGACGCCAGCAAGGTCCGCGGCTCGGGCCACCGCGTGAACACTGACCTCGTCAGCCTCGTCCGCTACGCAATCGGCCTCACCGACGAACTGGTCGCCTACCCCGACCTCGTCAACGAGCGCTTCGAGGCATGGCTCCAGCAGCAGCGCAACGCCGGCCGCGCATTCACGGTCGAGCAGGTCACCTACCTCCACCTGATCCGCGATCACCTGGCCACCAGCGTGATGATCGCTCCAATCAACTTCAGGAACCCTCCGTTCAGCACCCACGGCGGCTACGGCCGAGCCCTCCAACTGTTCGGAGCAGAACTCACGCCCCTGATGGACGAACTGATGGAGGTCCTAGTCGCGTGAGCAACCAGCTGCCACCGGGCTGGCTGTGGACAACAGTTGCCGATGTCTGCCTACCAATTCAGAAGCTAGACCCGCGCACGATTCCGAACTTTGAGTTTGAGTACATCGATATCGGTGGCATTGATCCCGGCAGCGGTCGCATCAGACAGACCAAGTCGTTGAGAGGAGCCGATGCTCCCTCACGAGCACGACAAGTCGTGCGCAAAGGAGACGTCGTCCTCTCGACCGTAAGGACGTATCAGCGCAAGGTCGCCTGCATCTCACCGGATCTCGACGGCGCCATCGCATCAACAGGATTCTCCGTACTCCGCCCGGCTAGCGGCACCGATTCGAAGTTCTTGCTCTATCAGACCCTCAGCCACGACTTCATTAGCCAATTGAGTGAGATGCAGACTGGCACGAGCTACCCAGCAGTGCGGGACAAGGATGTTCGAGCGATGCAGATTCGCATCGCCCCCAGCGCCGAGCAGAAGCGCATTGTGTCCGCCATCGAAGAACACTTCTCCCGCCTCGACGCTGCCGAGGCCACGCTGCGACAGTCCCTGAGGCGTCTCGATACCCTCAGATCATCCGTCCTTGCCGGCGCATTCCACACCAGAGATGACTTTCCCACTACGTGGCGTTGGTCCACTGTCGGGGATGTTGCTGAAGTCAAGAGCGGCATCCAGAAGCAGCCGAAGCGAAAGCCGAACAAGAATCCCGCTCCATTTCTCAGAGTAGCCAATGTGCTTCGCGGCGAACTCCTGCTCGATGAAGTCCATGAGATCGAGCTGTTCGATGGGGAACTCGAGCGGTACCGGATTCGCCACGGCGATCTACTCGTCGTCGAGGGCAACGGCAGTCCCGCGCAGATCGGTCGCGCCGCCAGTTGGTCCGATGAGATTGATAACTGCGTACATCAGAACCACCTCATCAGAGTCAGCCCTGGACCGAATCTCAGCCCGAAGTTCCTGAGTCTGTATTGGAACGCACCTCACACTGCGTCCCTGTTGCGTGACGTCGCTAGCTCGACGAGCGGCCTCTACACGCTGAGCACCAGAAAGATCAAGTCGATTCCGATTCCGGTGGCGCCTCTGTCTGAGCAAGAGCGGATTGCTGCGAGAATCGTGGGACAGCTCGAGAAGCAGGACCGACTCCGAGAGTCCATCCGATATGCGCTAGATCGAGTGACATCCCTCCGGCGATCAGTCTTGTCGACGGCGTTCTCTGGGCGGCTCGTGGCGCAGGATCCCACCGATGAGCCTGCGTCGGTGCTTCTCGATCGCATCGCCGCGTCCCGCCCGGCGAAGCCGGGTCACCAGAGGAGGACACCATGACCGCCGATCCGACAGCTCTGGTGCAGAGGCTCTGGGACTTCTGCGACGTCCTGCGAGACGACGGGTTGTCGTACGGGGAGTACTTGGAGCAGCTCACCTATCTGCTCTTCCTGAAGATGGCCGACGAGCAGTACGAGCAACTCGGCGGCGAGCGGGTGGTGCCCGGCGGGTTCGACTGGCCGTCGCTGCTGCGGCGCTCGGGCGTCGAGTTGGAGCAGCACTACAGCGCGATCCTCGAGAGGCTCGGCACCGGTGACGACATGCTGGGTGTGGTCTTCGGAAAGGCCCGCAACCGGGTGCAGGATCCGGCGAAGCTGGAGCGGCTCATCAAGGAGTTCGTGGACCGCCACGAATGGCTGAGCCTCGACGCCGACTTGAAGGGCGACGCCTACGAGGGCCTGATCGAGA
>JAPOVS010000065.1 GCA_026708055.1 bacterium
CTCGGTGGTTGCGGGATTCCTGAACCAGTCCGACCGGCCAGGGGTCACCGACGCCACATGAGTGCGGCCAGCGGGTTTCGGAGACGGTGCATGCCGGCCGGGCATGGTCCGGCGACGGGGGATCGCCCGTGAGGGCCATCTCATGGATCAAGCGAGCGCTCGTGCGCCTGCTCACCAGGACCACAGGCACCTGGATCGGTTCGGTTCGCCGGCCCGGGGTTCGATGAGCGCGCTCGAGGCGGCCCTCGCCGGCGTGTCCGCCACCCGTCTGGCCGACCTGACCGACATGCTGGTCAGCACCGCTTCGCCGACCGGACGTGAGGGCGCCCTCGCGGTGCGGATCGCCGAGGCGCTCGACGCCGCCGGCGTGCAGGCCAACGAGCAGTGGCTCGACGCCAGCGCAGCCAACGCCTGGGGCACGCTCGGCTCTCCCCGGCGGGGGCCGTCACTGCTGCTGTACTCGCCGATCGACACCATCACGTCGGGAGACGCCGCGGAGGACGGCGCGCTCGTCGGCTCCGGGTCGCGCCCCGACATGGAAGCGAAGCTGCGCACCGAGCGCGGATGGCTCGTCGGCCTCGGCGCCCACAACCCGAAGGGGCACGCGGCGTGCGTGCTGATGGCCACCGAGGCGCTCACCGGCGTCGCCGCCGACCTGTCCGGGCGGATCATCGCCGGGTTCGGCTGTCTCGGAATGCCGGTCAACCGCCGCGCCCCGGATCTGCTGGACGGGCACGGCGCAGGCTGTACCGCACTCCTCGAGGCAGTTCGCCCCGACGCCGCGGTGATTGCCAAGTCCGGTTGGTCGGTCTCCTGGAACGAGGTCGGCTTGGCCTGGTTCACCGTGCGCGTCGCGGGGATCCACACCTACGTCGGCAGCCGCCACCTGCTCGCCTACCGCAACGCCATCGCCGACGCCGCGGCGTTGATCCTCGAGGTGGAGACCTGGATCGACGAGTGGGCCGAGACGCGGGCCGACGGGTTCACCCGGCCGCGGGGCATCGTCGCCTCGGTCAACGGGGGCGATGCCCGCGCGACGGCGTTCACCGCAGACGCCTGCGAGTTCACAGTCGACCTTCGTCTCCCGCCCGGTGTTGCCGCGGACAGTGCCCAGCGAGCCCTCTCCGAGCGCATCGACCAATGGGCGGCGGCCATCGGCGCGTCAGCAACGGTGAGTCGCACACTCGCCATTGGTGGCAGCTGCACCGACCCGTCGGAGCCGATCGTGCAGGCCGCGATCGCGGCCTGGGAGACCGAGACCGGTCGCTCCCACCAGGCCCCGCGGGGCTTCTCGGGAGCGACCGACGCCAACATCCTCCGGCAGCACGGGGTGCCCACCGCGAGGATCGGCCTCCCCAAGATCGCCGCGCCCGGCGTCGACGTCGACTTCCAGTACGGGATGAACGCCGTCAACCCCGATGACCAGGTGGCGCTCTCGCGACACCTCATCCGGACCGCCTTCGAATACCTGCAGGGCGCCGGATGAGCCGGATCGTGCTCGGAGTGGGTGCATCGCACACCACGCTGATGAACACGCGCTGGCACGAGGTGGAGCACCTCAGCCGTGCCCACCGATTCCGCGACGCGCTTGGGGAGGCGCGCAGCCGGCTCGAAGGGGAATCGCCCGACCTCGTCCTGATCATCGGCTCCAACCACTTCCGCGGCATCGGCCTCGACCTCATGCCGGCCTTCACCATCGGGGTCGGCGACGTGATCGCGGCGGGCGAGCACGGAACCCCGGCGGGCCCACAGCACAGCGCCCCCGCCCCCGCCCCGGTGCTCTGCCAGCGCCCCATCGAGAGCGGACCCGACGCGGCGTTCTCCGCCGAACTGCTCATCGACCACGGCATCAGCCACGCCATCCAGTACCTCGTGCCCCCGAACGTCCCGGTCGTGCCGATCGTCGTCAACTGCTTCGCGCCGCCGCTGCCGACGCCGGCGCGGACCTGCGCATTCGGACTCGCCCTCGGATCGGCGGCCTGCCGGTTGCCCGGCAACCGGCGGGTCGGCGTGATCGGGACGGGCGGCCTGAGCCACGCCCTGCCGTTCCCCGACTGGGCCGCCCCGGATTCCGAGGACGACCGATTCCTGGCCGATTCTTGGCGTCCCGGCAACGCGCACTGGCCCGCGACCGGGCCCCGCAGGCGCTAGACCACTCTCAGTGCACCCCCCCGAATCAACACCGACTTCGACGAGGAGTTCCTCGCAGCGGTTGCTTCGGGCGAACACATGGCGCTGGCGCAGCGTCTCGGCAACCGAGACCTCGTTGCCTCCGCGGGCAACGGCGGCAACGAGATCAGAACGTGGCTCGCCATGTGCGCCGCCGTCGACGCCGCAGCGGGCGAGGTGCTCGCCTACTCGGCGATGCCCGAGTGGCTGACAGGTATGGCCGTGGCCGCCTTCACGCCGGCAAGTGCCGCGCCCACGACGCGTCCCGCCCGCCGGTCTCGCCCGCCCGACCACCCATAGCAGACCATCGACCCCCAGGAGGGCGACCATGACAATCTGGACCGACCTCACCGGCATCGACTTCGCGGTGCGAACCGTCGAGGCCGCCGGCGTGCCGACCCGGACGCTGATCGCAGGCGAAGGCCCCGACGTGGTGTTTCTCCACGGAACCAGTGGCCACCTCGAGGCCTTCTCGCGGAACTTCGTCCCCCACGTCGAGGCCGGCCTGCGCTGTCACGCCATCGACGCCCTGGGCCACGGGTACACCGGCAAGCCCAACTACCCCTATGAGATCCCTCGCTACGTCGACCACCTCGTCGGCTACCTCGACGCAATGGGCATCGACCGCGCCAACCTGGTCGGCGAGTCGCTGGGAGGCTGGACCGCCGGATGGCTGGCCAGCGAGCGACCCGAGCGGGTCCGCACCCTGCAACTGGTCGCAGCGGGCGGCACCAAAGCCAACCCCGAGGTGATGGCGCGCATCAAGGCCACCACGACCAAGGCCGCACTCGAGGACGACATCGCCCTCACCCGTGATCGCCTGCACCTCCTCATGTACGACGGCGAGCGCGACGTTTCGGAGGAGCTCGTCGAGATCCGCTACCGCATCTACCAACGCCCCGA
>JAPOVS010000066.1 GCA_026708055.1 bacterium
GGACCTGGATCGGTCCGCTGCGCCACAACCCCAAGGTCCGCCGCGACCTCGCCAATGTGAGCGCAGCCCGCTACGCGGGCAGGTCGGCCACGCGGCCATCACTCGCCACCGCGACCACCTGCGGGTCTTCGCAGCCGACGATGTGGAGGTAGATCTCGAGGTTGGGGTCGGGACCCGGGGCGGTGGAAGGCGTCATCTGGCTACTCCTGTTGCGCTATTCGCGGACATGCTGGGATTATCGTAACCCCTCAGGTTGCGCATTGCAACGCGATGTGGAATAATTCGTAACAGGCTCATCGTGGGGAGGCACACCATGACCGACTTGCACGAAGCCCTGAGGCGCAGCCGCGCCCGTGCCCGCTACTCCCAGGACGACGTGGGTGCGGCGCTCGGGGTGAGCCGGGCCATGGTGTCGTACTGGGAGGCCGGCTCGCGGGCTCCGAACGACCGCCAGTTGAGCGCATTGGCCCGGCTCTTCGGCATCACCCCCGCCGACCTGGCGGAGGGTCGCGACGTCGAGCCGGAGGAGGTTGATCTGGCGGGAATGCTGCTCCGAGCAGACGAGGAGATCGATCCCGGAGCGGCGCCGGGCATCCGTGAGTTCGTCGACTTCCTCCAGCGGTACGCCGAACTGGCCGACCTCCTCGGCATCCCCATCCGCGGTCTCGCGCAGAGCCCCTTCGTCCATCGGGCGAAGTTCGTCCAGAAGGACGACGTCCGCCGTAAGGCGGAGGAGGTCCGCTCTCTCGTCGGCCTCGGCACCGGGCCGATCCGTGACCTCGATCCCGTGTGCGAACTGTTGGGAATCACCGTCTATCGAGCGCCCCTCGGCGGGGACCTCTCCCACGCGCCCTCGGGAGCGTTCCTGAACCATCCCGAGGTCGGATTCTCGATCCTCGTCAACCTGGACATGACCCCGGGGCGGCGCCGTTTCACGGCCGCCCACGAACTTGCCCATGCTCTGTTCCACAGCAACGAGACGAACCGTGTCGTGTCCAACGGCAGCGGCCCTCGCGAGAGCTTCGCCGACGCATTCGCCGGCGAATTCCTCATGCCGAGCGAAGGTGTCCGCCGGTTCGTCGAAGAGGTCGGGATTCCCCCTCGAATCGTCGACGCCACCGACGCCATCCACATCCAGCGGTACTTCGGTGTCTCGTGGCCGACCGCTCTCGTCCGGCTACGCCAGATGAAGGTCGTGACAGCGGACACCTACCGTGAGCTGAGGCATTCGGTTCGCCCGGTGTCGCTCGCTCGCTCGCTCGGCTACTCGATCCACCCCGAGGAATACGAGCAGGACGCCGGATTGTGGAGAATCCACCGCTTTCCCCGGCCGTTCCTGCGAATGCTACGAACAGCGGTGATCGCAGAACTCATGTCGCCACCCACGGCTGCATCATTCGCCGGGGTTGCTGTACCGGACATCGTGCAGATCCTCGGTCGGCCACATGGCAACGCCGAGCAGGAGCAGCCACAGGTGGACATGGAGTTCGTTGAGTTCGAGGCGACGGTTGCTATCTGACGACAAGCACATCATCGATACGGTCGTCCTGCTGTACTTCCTCCTCGTCGGCGAGGAGGCCCTTCTCTGCACGCTTCTCGGGACACCTCTGCAGGTCCCGCTGGCGGTCTACGACCCGGAGGACCGGGATCTCCCGCCAATGGCGCGGAGAAGAGCGGAACTGCTTTCGGAGATGCGCCAAGTGGTGGGGCACTACGAGAGTTCGGCCCGCCTGACGGGTGATGTCGACTCGCTGTCCCGAGTCAGCCGCATCGATTCGCTGCACGACGAGGGCAGGCTTGTGTCGGTACCCATGGCCTCCGGCGAGCGACTGCTGGCCGCCAAGCTCGAGAGTGCCGACGCTCTCCAGTACGGGGTCCGGGTACCGCTCGGGCCCGGGGAGGCGGCGTGTGTTGCCATCTCGTTCGAGCGCGGCTGGACGATTGCCACGGACGACTCCGACGCACTCGAAGTGCTGAAGAAACTTCACGGGAATCGAGACTTCCCCTATGAGCGGATCCGAAAGCTGCTGATCCGGGCAGCCGAGGAAGGACACGTGACCGCCGAAGAAGCAAACGACCTCCACGCGGCCATGCGCTCCCGCGGATTCTGGGACTCCGGCCGGCCCTTCGCATGATGGTGCAGACGAGCTGTCCGCCGACGACGCCGACCTGTCGCTTCGGCGATCGCCACCCTCGTCGCCGAGTTCCTCATCGAACTGGACTGACACCAGGTCACACTGGTCTGCAACGACCTCCGAACCCTTCGACGCCCTGTCCAAGCGGCGGGTTCCCGACGACCTCTTCAGGATCTGGATCGGTCCGCTGCGCCACAACCCAAGGGTGCGTTAGGACCTAATCAAGCACCTCCGCGCGGAGGACATCCTGTGGAATTCCGATGCGCTCGGTATGCGGAATATGTGGATCTCGGTAGGGCCTGCCCCGGATAGCGAAGCGGGATGGATTTCCGCGCCTAGTCAAGGTACGGTGGCCGCGAATGACAGCAGTGGAACGAGCACAACAGCAGTGAAATTTGAAGGAGGAATCGAGCGCTCCTCATGGCCCCACGGCGGCGGCCATCCACCAACGTTGGCCGAGGTCTCGGCCAACTTGCGGGCCGGCGCCGACTGGACCGGTAAGCGGGATCTTCCGGACATCGATGGTTGGGCTGACCTCAATGCGGCTCCCGAGTTGGTGCATGAGCGCCTGATCGGCCGCTTGCAGGAGGGGCGCTGCCCCTCCGTCGCCCACACGTTCCCGCTTCCGAAGACCGGCAGGGGCGAGCTCCGCAGGATGGCCTGGCTCCATCCGTACGACGATCTCTATCTCCGGATCGTTGTCGGACGTGTTGCGATCGCGATCGAAACAGCGCTCGGGTCGGACGTGTTCAGCTATCGGCTTGCGAACGATCCGCCGGGGTGGTCGGTGCGCGGCATCCGAGAGTCTTTCCGACTACTGCGCGAGCGTGCACGGGAACTGTTCTCAGAGGCCCGCTGCCATGCGCTTGCCGTTGCCGACGTGAGGGACTACTACCCGTCGATTGATCCGAGAGTCCTCATGGATGCTCTACACCAGATCATGTCGCCGCGTGGTGCCGTGACGCTCATCGGCGAATTCCTTCGCGATATTGTGCCGATGGGTGCCCCGGGAGGTCTGCCCATCGGACCCGAAGCATCCGGGCTGCTGGGAAACGTCACGCTGCTGAGACTTGACGAAGCGATCTCCAGTCGTGCCCAGGGCCACATCCGGTTTATGGACGACAGTTGGATATTCCTCCAAGCCGAGAGCGAGTGGCCAGGGGTTCGCGAGGTTTACGAAGCCACAGCGTCGGAACTCGGACTTGAAGTCAACACCTCAAAGGTCGCGGTCCATCCGAAGGGCACCGAGGGTGCTGAGAACGCCATCCAGCACGCAGAGATCGCCTACCTGACCTCACCCGCGGCGAGTGTCCTGAGTTCCAAGTTCATGAGGATATGGCGTGGCCTCAACCGTTGGCCTTGGCGCGAAACCGCTGTTGAGAGGCTTGCTAACCTCACCAGATACCGCCGACGAACTTCCGGCTCAGGACACTAGCATCCAAGGTTCGATTGCGGGGCGGGTCGCCGATCGCGTCGCGGAGTTGCC
>JAPOVS010000067.1 GCA_026708055.1 bacterium
AGGCCGACCGCGACGGCGAGGTGTGGACCTGGGTGGTGCGGAACCGTGCCGCCGTCACCTCGAGTTCGCAGTCCATCGAGACGGCCCGCGAGCGTCGAGCCGAGCAGCGGGAGGCCGCCGAACGCCAGGGGACCCTGTTCGACCGGAGGTTGGGGGCATGAGCAGTGCGCCGCCGACTCCGTGGTGGGAGACCGTCCAGCTACGCGACGAGATCGTCGACGGGAGGGGCCGTATCGACGATGTGCAGGCGTCGCTGCACGATGCGGTGTTCGGACGGGCCGACGGCGCGACCGGCCTCTACGGTGACGCCGACCTCTACGGGCAGATCACCCACCCGACCGGCTCTCTGGTGGCGTTAATGGCGCAGGTGGCGGTGCGGCTCGGCTCGGGCGGGGCGGCGTCCACGAGGGCGCGTGCCGTTTGGCGGCTCGATCAGGCGATGGGGGGCGGGAAGTCCCACGGCCTCATCGGGCTATGGCATCTCGCCGCCCACACCGACCGGCTGGCGGCGACAGATCTGGGCACAGAGGTGTTCCGCGAGGTCGGGCAGTTTGTCGGGCCGGGCATCGTGGCCGGTGACCTGGGCGGCCCGCGCTGCGTTGTCCTGGACTGCGACAACCCCGAGCCCCGCGAGAAGGTCGACGGCCCGGCGGCGACGCTGGGGGAGCGGTTCCTGTGGCGGCTCTTCGAGGGCGCCTACAAGAAGTGGGAGACCTACAAGGACCACGTCGCCAACAAGGAGTCCCTCGCCGAGGCCCTGCACGATGCGGGCCGCCCGGTGCTGATCCTCATCGACGAGATCATGGACTACATCCGCTGGGCGTCCAACAAGGACGAGCAGCTGGCGCTGGCCGACATGGCGTTCCTGCGGGCGCTGCTGGATGTGGTCAACGACGTCGACAACTGCGTCCTTGTCGTGGTGATGATCGCCTCGGACCGGGACCGGATCGCCCTCAACGAGACCGGCCAGCGCTGCCGGGGCGAGCTGGAGGACCTGCTGGTGCGCAACGGCGAGGCCACGACCGTCTCCGGCGGCGGCGACTTCGCTGAGATCATCCGCCGCCGCCTCTTCGCCGGCCGCCCGCCCGCCGAGGTCGTCGCGGCCACCGCAGGGTGGTTCGCGGCGCACATGGGCGGGCGTTGGGGCGCCGACGTGTTCGCCCAACTCGGCCCCGACGGCGAGCGGGTGGCCGAGCGGGTGGCGCGCTGCTACCCGTTCCACCCGTCGCTGATCCGCCTGGCCGAGGAGGAGTGGTCCCAGCACGCCGGGTTCCAGCGGGTGCGCTCCACGATCCAGGTGTTCGCCGCGACCGTCTACGAGTTGGCCGAGCGCGGCGGCCGCGGGGACTGGGGGCCGCAGCTGATCGGGCCCGGTGACCTGCCGCTGTCGGCCCGGTCGGTGCGGGACTCCTTGTTGGACTCGGGGCTCGTCACCGATCACCGCACCGGGGCGAGCCTGCGCGAGATCGCCGCCGCGGAGATCGCCGACCCCGACCATCCCGAAAGGGGCACAGCCCGCCGCCTCGACCTGCACCGCGAACCCGTCGGCTGGAACAGCAACAACCCGAGAGCCGCAGAGCGCGCCGCCACCGCGCTGTTCGTCTACTCGGTCTGCCCACGCCCCGGCGGCCGCCGCGGTGCCACGCTGAGCGAACTGGCCGCCGCTGCTTTCGTTCCGTCCACGGCGTTCGGGCCGGGGGACGCCGAGGTGGTGTGGACCGAACTGTCCGACCCCAACGCCGGGCTCACCGCCATCGACATGATCCCCGGCCGCGGCGGTCGCCCCGCCCGCTGGACCTTCGAGACGCGCCAGCTGCTCCCCGCCGGCGAGCGGGATCTCCGCCGCGCCCTGTTCGCGGCCATCACCGCCGGCGACATCGAGATCGTCGACAGCGCCGGGGGGACCCGCACCGTCACGACCGCTGCCGACATCAACCTCAGCTCCAACGAACTACGCATCCAGCGACCGGCAAAGGGCCAGGTCGAAGTCCCCGACGTGACCGGCCAGAGCGCGGCAGACGCCCGTGCCGCCCTCCAGCAGGCCGGCCTGACAGTCGCCGCCGCAGGCGCCGGAGCCGCCGGGGTCGTCACCGAACAAGGCACAGCTCCCGGCGCCCGAGTCGAGCCGGGCAGCACGATCACCCTCACGCTCCGCCCCAAGACCGACGACCCGAGGCCCACATCCACCGAGCATCAAGTCGCTATGACCGTCACAAAGTCACTGAGCGACAGCGAGGCCCGCGACGCGGTCTGGCGGCTCTTCAGCACCCTCGCCGACGCTATCGACACCGACGCCTCCCACATCCAGATGACGATCCAACTCACCACGTCCACCGCCACAAAGGACAAGATCGCCGGAGCAGCCGAAGAAGCCGGCCTATCTGCCGCCGTCCGGGACCTCTGAGCCGGTTCGACGCGCACCGGGAGGCCGCCGAGCGGTGCCCGCCGCTGGGGGCTGAGCCGTTCGGGCATCACTGCTACGGTGATGCAGGATCATCTTTCGGCCGATCGTCACCGCGAATGCGGACTGAAGGCCCGGGGAAAACGACATTCGACTCATGGGCAGCGAGACGCGGCAACGGTCCGGCGGGCCGGTGCGGGAGACGCCGGCGGGCGCAGTCCCGTGAGCGGCGCCGCCCGGAGTTACGACGTCGCCGTCGTCGGCGCCGGCCCGGTCGGCAGCTTGTGCGCGCTCGCCCACGCGCGCCGAGGCGCCTCGGTGGCTCTGCTCGAGGCGAACCCCAATACCTCCAAACGGCTCGCAGGCGAGTGGTTGCACCCCCCCGCCCTGCGCATCCTGCGTGATTTCGGGATAGGGCTCGATACCCAGCCGCGGAGCACCGCGGGCAAGGGATTCGTGGTGTTCCCCGAGGACCGGTCCGAGCCGATCGTGCTTCGCTATCCGGACGGATCGCACGGTCTGGTCTGCGAGCACGAGGCGCTGGTCTCGCTGCTGCGTGCAGCCGTCGACGACGAGCCGGGCATCGACTTCATGCTCCACGCGCGCGTGCGGGCGGTCGAGGACCAGCGTGTCACGTTCGCCCGCGACGGCGCCGATGAATCCGTGAAGGCCGCGCTGATCGTCGGCGCGGACGGCCGGGGCTCGATCGTGCGCCGATCCTTGGGTCTCTGGACGAGTCCGAGTAACTGCTCGCGGATGATGGGGATCACCCTGAGCGGGGTGGGGTTGCCGCTGGAGGGTTACGGGCACGTGGTCTGCGGCGGACCGGGGCCGATTCTCATATATCGCTTGGGAGACGATTCCGTCCGGGTGATTGTCGACGTCCCCTTGGGGCACTCAGCGAGGGACCTGGTCGCCATGATGTCGGACTCGTACGCCAGCTGGATGCCCGAAGCGCTCCGGGCGGCGTTCGTCGAAGCGCTGCGGGAGCGGAGATTTCTCGCCGCGGCCAACGCGCTGAGGCCACGCGCCACCTACGGGAGCCCGCGGCGGGTCCTCATCGGGGATGCGGCCGGGCATTACCATCCGCTGACGGCGGTGGGGATGACCCTCGGTTTCGGCGACGCGCTGACACTGGCCGAAGGAAGGAACTTCCGCGACTTCACCAACAGGCGTTTCCGGGCGACCCGCGCCCCGGAGCTCCTCGCCATGGGGCTGTATGAGATCCTCGCGGACCATCGGGTCGAATCGGTGGCGCTCAGGCACGCGATCTACCGGCGTTGGCGGGAGAGTCCCGCGGTCCGCGACCGGACCGTCGGCCTTCTCGCCTGTGAGGACACCTCGATCGCCAGTCTGGGTCTGGCGTGCGGCGCGATGGGGGCCCGGGCGGTCGTCGGGGAGATCCCGAGATCCTGTGAGCGGGCCGCCTGGCGTCGGACCCGCGACATCGTCCGTGCGCTGGCGGTTCGTCTCGGGTGGGTTCTCCGCGGGGTTCGCCAACTCCGCAAGGCGCGCAACGCCGGTGGGCGCAGGGACGCGCGGGCCCGGGAGACCCTGGCCCGCGCGTTCCTGGTCTCCATGCCTTCGAGAGCCGGGGACCTCCGGGCCAGCCCCCCCGAAGCGGTCGCGGCGCCCGACGCCGGCCCGGCGCTGAGGAGCGCGAGCACGCGCCTGTTGAGCCTCCAGGGCGCCGACGGCTCCTGGGAGGGCGAGGTGGTGTGGTGTCCCATGCTCACCGCGCAGTACGTGCTGCTGCACCACATCGTGGGGCGGCCGCTCGACCCCGGCCGACGTCGCCGCGTGCTGCGCCACTTCGAGCGATCGCGCCTCGAGGGAGGCTCCTGGGGTCTGCACGAGCACGCACCGCCCCACCTGTTCGTCACGACCCTGGTCTACGCGGCGGCGAGACTGCTCGGCATCGAGCCGGACGACCCGCTGATCGAGCGGGCCCGGCGATTCCTGCGGGCGGAGGGGGTGCTCGGCATCCCGAGCTGGGGGAAGTTCTGGCTGGCGCTCGTCGGCCTCTACGACTGGCGCGGGGTGAACGCCGTCCTGCCGGAACTGTGGAGACTGCCGCGCTGGATGCCGTTGCATCCTTCGAAGTGGTACTGCCATACCCGGCTCATCTACATGGCGATGGCGGTGATCTACCCGCTCCGGTACCGGGCACCCGTCACGTCGGTGATCGCCGCGGTGCGGGAGGAGTTGTTCCCCGAGGGGTTCGCCGACGTCGACTTCCGCTCGGGCCGGAATCGCCTGCGGGAGGGCGACCTCTTCGCCCGGCCCGGTGTGTGGCTCCGAGCCGGCTACCGGTTCGCGCAGCTGTACGAACGGTTCGCAGGCAAGCGACGGCGCGCCCGATGCATCGAGGAGATGATCCGGCACATCAGGTGGGAACTGCGAACCACTGCCCACAGGAGCATCTCCCCGGTCAGCGGACTCCTCAACATTCTCGCCCTGTGGCTGCGGGATCCGGACGACAGCGACGGCCAGCGGGCTCTCGCGCAGCTGGACGGCTGGATCTGGGAGGACGCCGAGGGCGGCGCACGCGTCGCCGGAGCGAGAAGCGCCTTGTGGGACACCGGGTTCTCCCTGCAGGCGCTGGCGACCGTGCCGGAGTCCGACGGCGTTGCGAGCGCACTGCGCCGCGGCGCCGATTTCGTGCGCCGGCAACAGATCGATGTCAGCTTCGAGGGATTCGGCGACGCCTACCGGACCGATCCCAGAGGCGGCTGGTGTTTCGCCGGGAAATCGCACGGCTGGCCGGTGACTGACTGCACCGCGGAAGCCGTGCTCGGACTGATCGCCGCCGATCGCGGCGCCACGAGCACGACGGCGCTCGGCGAGGCGGTTCGTTTCATGTTGCGCGGCCAGAGCCGCAACGGCGGGTTCGGCAGCTACGAGGCACGGCGCTCGGCGATCGGCCTCGAGTGGCTGAATCCGGCCGAGATGTTCGGCGAGTCGATGACGGAGCGCTCCTACGTCGAGTGCACCGCTTCCTGCCTCACCGCGTTGACCGCTTGCCGGGAGCACTTCCCGGAGGTCGCGGATCCGGCGGTGATGAGCGCGGTCCGCAGGGCCGAGGCCTGGCTTCGCCGGACCCAGCGCTGCGACGGGTCGTGGCGCGGCTCCTGGGGTGTCCAGTTCATCTACGGCACCTTCTTCGGGATCAGGGGTCTGCTTGCCGCCGGCGCCGGCCCCGGCGATCCGGCGCTGCGGCTGGCGTGCCGGTGGCTGCTGGACCGCCAGCGGCCCGACGGGGGGTGGGGCGAGCACCACAGCGGCTGCCTGACCGGCCGCTACGTCGCGCACACCGAGAGTCAGGTCATCCAGACCGCGTGGGCGATGCTCGCCCTCCTCGAGGCGGGCGACTCGGACTGGGCGGCGATCGCGCAGGGCGCCCGATTCCTGCTCGACAGCCAGGACGCGGACGGCCAGTGGCCCCGCCAGGACGGCGCCGGGGTGTTCTTCCGGACGGCCGTGCTGGACTACGGCCTGTACCGGCAGTACTTCCCCCTCCAGGCGCTCGGTCTCTACGAGCAGCGGCGTCGAGCCCGGCTGGGACTGACACCCGCGGCGGGGCTCTCCGGGCTCGTTGCCTGACGCTTCCAGCACCTACGCTCGGAGGGTGACAGCGGGACGCCTCGAGGGAGACGACGCCCCCCCGCGGCCGGCGCCGGTGCGAGTCGTGCGCCGCCCGGCAGGGCGCGGACCGGCGCGGGAGGCGCCGCCCGAGGACCTGCGGCGCGACGTTCTGGAGGTGGGGCGGCGGGCCGGGCTGGCCGCGGTCGGCGTGGCCCCGGTGGAGGTCTTCGAGAGCACGCGCCGGGCGCTGTCGGAGCGCCGGGCCGCGGGCCTCCACGGCGGCATGCAGTTCACGTACCGCAATCCCGAGCGCTCCACCGACCCGGGGCGGATCCTCCCGGGGGCGGCTTCCCTGGTGGTGGGGGCGCTGGACTACGCCCGTCCCGCCGCCCCGGGACCCGCCGCGGGGCGACCGACGGCCCGGGTGGCCCGCTACGCCAGCAGTGACGTGTACGGCGAGCTGCGTGCGGCCCTGGGCGCGGTGGCCCGGGTTCTCGTCGAGGCGGGCCATCGGGCGGTGGTCGTGGCCGACGACAACGCGCTCGTGGACCGCGAGGCCGCCCGCCGGGCCGGTCTGGGCTACTACGGCAAGAACAGCAACCTGCTGCTGGCGGACTCGGGAAGCTGGTTCGTGCTGGGAACGGTGGTCAGCGATGCGGTCCTGGCGCCGGCCGTCGAGCGGGTGCCCGACGGCTGCGGCCCCTGCCGGCGGTGCCTCGACGGCTGCCCGACGGGCGCCATCGTCGCCCCCGGAGTCGTCGACAGCCGCCGCTGCCTGGCGTGGCTGCTGCAGGCCACCGGTGACTTTCCCGTCGAGTTCCGGGAAGCGCTCGGGGACCGGCTGTACGGGTGCGACGACTGCCAGGAGGTCTGCCCGCCCAACCGGCCCCTGCCGGAGGCCACCGATCCCGGCGAGGAGGCCTCGGTGGACGTCCTGGACCTCTTAGCGGCCGGCGACGAGGAACTCATGGAACGCCACGGGCGCTGGTACATCCCCGCCCGCGACCCTCGCTACCTGCGGCGCAACGCGCTCGTCGTGCTGGGCAACATCGCCGACGGCAGCGATCCCGAGGTAGCGGGGGCCCTGCGGCGCTACCAGCGGCACGCGGACCCCATGCTGGCCCGCCACGCGGCCTGGGCGGCGAGGCGGCTGGGGCTGGAACCGGAGTCGGCGACCGCCCCGGCGGGCGGCTCGTGAGCGAGCCCCGCACGACAACCGGCGGCGAACCCCGGCCGCGCCGCCACCTGCTGGTCACCAACGACTACCCGCCGAAGGTCGGCGGGATCCAGAACTACCTCTGGGAGCTCTGGCGGCGGCTGCCACCCGATCGGTTCTGCGTCCTGACCCGGCCGCATCCCGATGCCGCCGCCTTCGACGCCGCCGAGGCGTACCCCATCGTGCGCAGCGCGGCCTCCTTCCTGCTGCCCAGGCCGGTGGTGCTGGCGGAGATCCGCGATCTGCTGGCCTCCACCGGCGCCGAGCTGGTCGTGTTCGACCCCGCTGTTCCCGTGGGGGCCCTGGGGCCGCGCCTGGGGGTGCCCTACGGGGTCGTCCTGCACGGCGCCGAGGTGACCGTGCCGGCGCGGCTGCCGCTCGCCGCCGGAGCACTCCGGCGCACCCTGGCGGGTGCCGAGTTGGTGATCTCCGCCAGCCGCTACGCGGCCGGCGAAGCGCGGCGGCTGTGCCCCGACATGGCGCCGGACCACTACGTGCCGCCGGGGGTCGACGTCGGGCGCTTCGTGCCGCTGTCCGGCGAACGTCGGCGGGCGGCGCGCCGCTGCCTCGGCGTGGATGACGGCGAGACCCTGGTGCTCTGCGTCAGCCGGCTGGTGCCGCGCAAGGGCATGGACAGGCTGATCGAGGCGGTCGCCCGCCTGGCACCCGGCCGGCCGGGTCTGCGCCTGTGCATCGCCGGAGCGGGCAGGGACCGCGGGAGACTGGAGCGGCTCGTGCGCCGCACCGGCGCGCCGGCTCGCCTGCTCGGGCGGGTCCCCGAGGGGGAGTTGGCCGGCCTGTACGGCGCCGCGGACCTGTTCGCCATGCTGTGCCGCAGGCGCTGGGCAGGCCTCGAGCAGGAAGGATTCGGGATCGTCTTCCTGGAGGCGGCGGCCGCCGGGGTGGCGCAGGTGGCCGGCGAGAGCGGGGGAGCAGCCGAAGCCGTCGAGCACGGGATCAGCGGGCTGGTGGTCGGAGATCCCAACGATGCCACCGCAGTGGCCGACAGCCTGGCGACCCTGCTCGACGATCCCGCCTGCCGCCGCCGCATGGGCGCCGCCGCGCGCCGGCGCGCCGAGGCGCGGTTCAGCTACGACCGCCTGGCCGGGGACCTGTGCCGCGCCCTGAGTTGAGTTCCCCGGCGCCTGCTGCCGACGGTGCTCCGCCACCGCAGTGGTTGCTCGTGGCCTCCCGCGCCGGCACAGCGGTGCTGTGCGTTGCGATCGTGCTGGGCGCGGTGTGGCCCCATCGAGCCGGCGCGGCCGCCCAGGTCGTGGCGCTGGTGCTGTTCGGTGCCGGGAGTCTCGCCCTTCTCCGGGCGTACGCCGTGGCGGTGCGCCGGAGCCGACTCGAGCAGGTGTCGACGATGGCTGCCTTCGTGGGAATGCCGGGAGCGCCCCGCTCGGTGCGCGTCGAATTGCGGCTCGCTGCCGGGTTGCAGTTCGCCGCCGGGCTCACCGGTGCGGCGGTTCGCCCCTTTGGCCCGCTCGCGTTCGGTATTCTTGCGGGTGTGTACGGCTTGGGTGTGATTGCTCTCTGGGGTGCGGGGCACGGCGAGTTCCCCAGCCGGTCCCCGCGCGCCGCGCGGAGGCGGGATGGTTGAGTTCTCGACGCGCCGGATGCTGGTGAACGCCTCGCCCTCGGACTGTTTCGACGTCGTCGTGGACTTCGAGCAGTACCCGCAGTGGGCGCCGGACATCAAGGAGGCCCGTGTCCTTCGACGGGACGACAGCGGTGCCGGCGGTCTCGTGGCGTTCCGGGCCGCGGCGATGGGCCGCAGTGTGACCTACACGCTCAAGTACTTCTACGGCTCCAACCCGCTGCGGGTGGCCTGGCGGCTTACCGAGGGCGACCAGGTCCGCCACCTGGACGGTGAGTACGAGCTGGCGCCGTCGGCCGACGACGAGGGCAAGACCCTCATCACCTACTCGCTCGCGGCCGAACTGGCGGTGGCGGTGCCCGGGTTCGTGAAGCGCCGGGCGGAGTCGCGCATCATGCAGGCGGCGCTCGACCAGTTGCGGCGCCGCATCGAGTCGGTCAGCGCGGAGCGGGCGCAGCGGCGCGGGTGAGACCCGCGGCGAGCGACAGCCGGCCCGGGCCGCCCTCGCACATCGGGCCGCCCTCGCGGCTGCCGGTGCCGTGATGGCCGGACGCCTGGCGGGCTTCGACATCGGCGGGACGAACATCCGGGCCGAGGTGCTCGGTCCGGGCGGCGCCACAGGGCACGCGGCCCGGCGCGGCGACCGCCCCGACAGCATGGCCGGCATCGTCGACGCGATCTGCGACATGGTGCGCGGGATGGAGCAGGAGTTGGCCGAGCCGGTCGCCGCGCTCGGCGTGGGGTGCGCCGGGATCGTGGACCGGTCGGGTGTGGTGGCAACATCCCCGAACATTCCCGCCATTGCGGACTTCCCGCTGCGTTCGATGCTGACCGGGCGCCTGCGCCGCCCGGTGGTGGTGGACAACGACGCCACCGCGGCCCTGCGCGGCGAGATGGAGGGTGGGGCCGCTGCCGGTGTCGCCGACGCCCTGCTGGTGACCTTCGGGACCGGGATCGGCGCGGCGCTGCTGCTCGACGGCGAGATCCGGCGCGGCGCGCACGGCCTGGCCGGCGAGGCGGGGCACATGATCGTGGCCCCGGACGGGCCCGAGTGCCTGTGCGGTCGCCGGGGCTGCTGGGAGCGACTGGCCTCCGGCGAGGCGCTCGGGCGAGCCGCCCGGGAAGCCGTCCGTGCCGGGAAGGCGCCGGCGCTGAGCGACCGGGCGGCCGGTCGCGCCGAAGCGCTCCGGGGTGAGCACGTGGGAGAGTTGGCGACCGCCGGCGACCCGGTGGCACGCGGGCTGCTGCGCGATCTCTCCTTCTGGGTGGCGCTGGGGCTCAACAACCTGATCCTGGTGCTGTCGCCGGAGGTGGTCGTGCTCGGCGGGGGATTGTCCGAACTGGGCGAGGTGTTCCTGGCGCCGGTGCGCGACGCCCTGTCGGAGATCCTCGTGGAACAGGGCAGGAGGCCCACCGTGGAAGTGCGCCAGGCCCGCCACGGCGACCGGGCGGGTGTCGTCGGTGCGGCCCACTTGGCGCTGGACGCCCTCGGCGGGCCGGATCTCCACGGAGCGGGCGGGCGCGCTCGCTAGTCTCGGAAGCGATGGAGTTCCGCCGCATCACCAACCTCCCGCCGTACGTCTTCTCGGTGATCGACCGCCTCAAGGTGGAGGGCCGGCGCCGCGGCGAGGACATCATCGACCTGGGTTTCGGCAATCCCGACATCCCCTCGCCCGACATCGCCGTCGAGAAACTGGCCGAGGCCGCCCGCAACCCGCGCAACCATCGCTACTCCCTCAGCCGGGGGATTCCCAAGCTCCGCAGCGCCGTGGCGGACCTGTACCTCCGCCGGTTCGGCGTCGAACTCGACCCCGAGACGCAGATCATCAACACCATCGGCGCCAAGGAGGGACTCTCGCACCTGATGTGGGTGGTGTTGCAGCCGGGCGACGCTGTGCTGGTGCCGGCGCCCTCGTATCCGATCCACCTCTTCGCGCCGCTCTTCGCCGGCGCGGAGATCCGCAACATCCCCCTCTCGGTGGGCGACGACCTCGACGAGGCGCTCCAGCAGCGCTGGGAGTACTCGTGGCCCAAGCCGCGGGTCATCCTGCTCTCGTTCCCGCACAATCCGACGACCACCTGCGTGGATCTGGACTTCATGCAGCGGGTCGTGGACTTCGCCCGCCAGCACGAGGTCCTGGTGGTCCACGACTTCGCCTACGCCGACGTCGCCTTCGACGGCTACCGGCCGCCGTCGATCCTGGAGGCCGACGGCGCAACCGACGTGGCGGTGGAGTTCTACTCGCTCACCAAGTCCTTCTCGATGGCCGGCTGGCGGGTTGCCTTCATGGCGGGCAACGCCGAAGCGGTGGCCGCGCTCGCCAAGCTCAAGTCATACCTGGACTACGGCACGTTCCAGCCGGTCCAGATCGCCGCCACCGTGACTCTCAACGAGGCGGCCGACTACCCGAAGCTGGTGAGCGACACCTACCAGAGTCGCCGCGACAGCCTGTGCGAGGGTCTGGCGCGCATCGGCTGGCCGGTGGATCCACCGAAGGGAACGATGTTCGTCTGGGCGCCGATCCCGGAGGGCTACCGCCACATGGACTCGGTCGGCTTCGCCTCCTTCCTCGTCACCGAGGCGAATGTGGCCACCTCGCCCGGCGGCGGGTTCGGGCCCGGCGGGGAGGGCTACGTGCGCTTCGCGCTCATCGAGAACGAGCAGCGCATCGGCCAGGCGGTACGGAACCTGCGCAAGGCGCTGCCCGCGCTCGGCTGACTTCCCGTGCGACTCGGCATCCTGACCGGCGGTGGCGACTGTCCGGGGTTGAACGCCGTGATCCGGGCCGTGGTGCTGCACGGTGCCCGGCGCTGGGGAGACGAGGTGCTGGGTTTCCGGGACGGATGGCGGGGAGTCGTCGAGGACGACGCGGTCCCGGTGACTCCCGAGCGCGCCGCGCGGATCCTGGCCCGGGGCGGCACGATCCTCGGTACCTCGCGCATCCAGCCCTACAGGACCGCGGACGGTCCGGCCAGAGTGGCCGACGTGCTGGCCGGCCGGGATGTGGCGGCGCTGATCGTCGTCGGCGGTGAGGGGACTCTGAGCGTGGCGCACAGGCTGTACCGCGATCTCGGCGTGCCGCTCGTGGGCGTGCCCAAGACAATCGACAACGACGTCGGCGGCACCCAGCTGACCTTCGGCTTCGAGACCGCGGTGCAGACCGCCACCGACGCAATCGATCGGTTGCACACCACCGCCGAGTCGCATCACAGGGTCATGGTCGTGGAGGTGATGGGCCGCCACGCCGGCCACGTGGCGCTGTGGGCGGGCATCGCCGGCGGTGCGGCCGCCACCCTGGTGCCGGAGCGGCCCTTCGACATCGCTGCGATCGCCGCGGAGTTGCGCAGCCTCCACGACGACGGCGCCCAGTCCTCGGTGGTCGTCGTGGCCGAGGGCGCCCGACCGGTGCCGGGCACCCTGGAGGTGCCCGAGCCCGGCGTCGACGAGTACGGGCATATCCGCCTCGGCGGGATCGGGGCCATCGTGGCGTCCGAGATCGAGCGGCGCACCGGCCTGGAGACCCGGATCACTGTGCTGGGCCACACCCAGCGTGGCGGCACCCCGACGGCTTTCGATCGCGTGCTGTGCAGCTCCTTCGGGGTGGCGGCGGTGGACGCCGCCCACGCAGGCGCGTTCGGCCGGATGGTGGCGGTGGAGGCCGGCAGGATCGCGCTGGTGCCGCTGGAGGATGCCACCGCGGCGGCCAAGCCGATCCCCGACGGGCTCTGGGAGGTGGCGGAGGCCTGCCGCTCCTAGCCGCCCCCGCCGGGCCCGGGCGGTGGTCCGGGCGGTCGCAACGAGGCATAGTGCACCCGCCCCACCGGCGCCTCCACGTCGCCCTCATCGGTGGGCAGGGCGCGGGGCTCGCCCTCGATCAGCACCCAGAGCCAATCCACACCGGGGAGTTCGGTGGCGGTGTAGACCAGTTGGGCGATCGCCAGGCTCTGGAGCGCGCCCTCGATCTGCTCCAGCGTCCCCTCGGCGAGATTCACCTGCAGCACGCCGTTGGTGAGATCGCTGCCGAGGACGACCGTCCCGGCGGGAATGACCGAGGTGAGCCCCGCGGAGGCCTCCTCCTCGGTCGGCCCCTCGATGAGTGCGTCGAGGGCGGCCACCAGGCCTGCGGGTGTGGCCAACTCGCGCTCGACGGGCTGGCTCAGGACCTCACCGTCCACGAAGTAGAGGTAGACGCTCTGGCGTGGCACCGGCGCCTCGGTGGAGGTCGTGGTCGTGGCCGGGATCGCCAACTCCTCCGGGAGGTCCGAGGGGTCCAGGACACGCGGCGCCGGATCCTGGGGCACGCCGCACGCCGCGGCTGTGACCAGCACCGCCAGGGTTGCCAGCAGTGCGGGAAGGGACCGCCGGGCGGGAACGGACCGCCGGAGTGGGGGCCGGCGCGAGGCGCTCACAGCTCGTTCACCGGGAGTGTGACGACGAAGCGGGCGCCGGATGCGCCGTCGGCGCGCTCGGTCACGCGGACCGAGCCGCCGTGCAGGCGAACATGTTCGGCCACCAGCGCCAGCCCCAGCCCGGTACCGCTGAAACGTCCCCCCGAGGTCCGCCGGCTGCCGCGGGAGAAGCGGTCGAAGATGACGTCGCGGTCCTCGGGGCTCACACCCGGCCCGGCGTCGATCACCGAGATCTCCACCGAGGTGTCGAAGCGCTCGACGTGGATCCGGGTGGCGCCGCCGGCGTGGTTCTGCGCGTTCTCCAGCAGGTTCGCCATGACCTGTGCCAGGCGCCGCCGGTCGGCCCGCAGCACCAGACCCTCGGTGTCGGGATCGCGAGTGACCCGGGGGGTGTGACCGGCGGCGCGAGCCGCCTGCTGGACGAACTCGATGATCTCGAATTCCTCCAGTTCCAGGGCGGCGGCTCCCACGTCGTAGCGGGAGATCTCCAGCAGGTCGGCGACGAGTTGCTTGAAGTGCTCGAGGTCGGCGGTGAGCAGGTTGAGTGCGGTCTGGGACCGCACCGGCAACTCCCCCTGGCGCCTGCGCAGGACCTCCAGGGACGCCGTGAGCGTCATGAGGGGCGAGCGCAGCTCGTGGCTCACGTTCGAGGCGAAGCGGGCGTCGCGCTCGATGCGGTCCTGCAGGGCGGTGGCCATCTGGTTGAACGAGCGCGACAGCCGCTCCAGATCGGGGTCGGCGCCCTCGAGGCGCGTGTTGAGATCGCCGGCGGCGATGGCCTCGGCCGCCTCGCCGATGTCGGTGAGGGGTTGCACCGCGCGCTGCGACGCCCAGATGCCGATGCCGATGCCGGCGAGCACCGTGATGGCGCTCCCGGTGAGGAGTGCGATCAGCAGCGAGCTGAGCGTGTCGGCGATGTCGTCCAGCGGCACCGCCTCGTAGTAGGCGGCGTCGATGTCGAAGTAGGGAATGCCGATGACGGCGAAGGGGGATTCCCCCACGACGTAGCGCATCTGCGCGGCGCGGCCTCCCGCCACGGTGTCCTTGAGGAGCGGATCGATCTGCGGCTCGCTGAACTCCACGGGATTGGCCGAGAGCCAGAGATCGCCGAAGCGGATGACCGGGCGGGCCCCGAGCGGTGTGTAGAGGTTCTGCAGCAGGTCGCGTAGCTGTTGCTCGGTCGACTCGGCGTCGATGAGCCGGCTCACCTGGGTGGCGTTGAACAGGACGCGCGCCAGGGAGGTGTCCTCCCGGCGGGTCAGCAGGTTGTCCCGTGTCAGCTCGTAGGTGATGAGCGAGAGCCCGGCGGCGAGCACGAGCGCCCCGAGGCCGAAGACCAGGCTGACGCGCAGCCGCAGGGAGACGCGCGCGGCCACGGTTGCTAGGGCTGCAGCTTGTACCCCTCGCCGCGGACGGTCACGACGTGGCGGGGATTGGCAGGGTCGGTTTCGATCTTGGTCCGGAGGCGGCGGATGTGCACATCCACGAGCCGGCTGTCGCCGAAGTAGCCGTAGCCCCAGATCCGCTCCAGCAGCACCTCCCGGCTGAGGGTGCGCCCGGGGCTGGAGGCCAGCTCGACGAGCAGGCGGAGTTCGGTCTTGGTGAGGTTGATCTCCTGTCTGCCCCGGCGCACGACGCCCTCCTCGGCGAAGACCTCCAGGTCGGCGAAGATGAAGTTGGTGAGCGGTCCCTCGGCGGTGCGGGCCCGCCGCAGCAGCGCCCGGATGCGCGCCGAGAGCTCCTTGGGTGCGAACGGCTTGGTGAGGTAGTCGTCCGCGCCGGCCTCCAGCCCGGCCACGATGTCATGGGTGTCCTCCCGGGCGGTGACCATGACGATCGGAACGTTGCTGATCCGCCGCAGCGAGCGGCACACCTCGAACCCGTCCACGCCCGGCAGCATGATGTCGATCAGCACCACGTCGGCGGGTTGGCGCCGGAAGATGCTCAGCGCGGCCTCGCCGTTGGAGGATTCCTCCACCTCCCAGCCTTCGTCCTCGAGGGCCAGCCGCAGGGAGGTACGAATGCGCTCGTCGTCCTCCACGGTCAGGATCCGCGTCGCCATGGTCACCATGCTGCCCCAATTCGCAGGTCGCTGCCGTGCTCAGGGCCTGTCGGCGGCCTCGGCGGCCAACTCGACGGCGAGTTGCCGGAGGGCTTCGAGGTCGGTGTCGCCGGAAGTCACCGGGCGCGCCGGCGGCCGAGCCGAAAGGCGGCCCCCGAGGCGGCCCGCGGGCCACTCCGCCACTCGTGCATGGCCCGCAGCGTCAAGGAGGCCACGACCGCCACGCCCGAGGCGCCGGCCACGGCACCCACGAGGACGCCCACTCCGAGTTGCCAGCCGCAGTCGCCGGTGCAACTCACGTCCACCAGGGCATAGCCGATGAGCCCGCCGCAGACCCCTGCCAGGAGGATCGCCAGGGTGGCCACGGCTCGTGCGCGGCGTCCCGGCAGGGCCGACCGGGAGGGAGTGCCGGCCTCGGTGCCAATCACCCGGACCATGCTAGGACTCCGCGCCGCCATCGCAGCGGTGCCGGGCCCGCCCTAGCGTGGCCGTATGCCGCAACTCGGTGCGGCCAACGTGCTGCACGTGGACATGGATGCCTTCTTCGCCGCGGCGGAGGTGCTGCGGCGCCCTGAGTTGGCCGGCCGGGCGGTGATCGTCGGGGGAACGGGCGACCGGGGCGTCGTGGCGGCGGCCTCCTACGAGGCCCGGCGGTTCGGCGTTCACTCGGCCATGCCCACGCGGCGGGCGCGCTCGCTGTGCCCCGGAGGCGTGTTCCTGCCCGCTGATCACGATTACTACCGCGAGCTCAGCGGCAGGATCATGGAGCTGTTCGGCCGCTTCACGCCCCTGGTGGAGGCGCTCTCGCTGGACGAGGCCTTCCTGGACGTGACCGGAGCGATGCGCCTGTTCGGCGCGCCGGCCGAGATCGCCCGGCGGATCCGCTCCGAGTTGGCGGCTGCCGAAGGACTCACCTGCTCGGTGGGGGTCGCGCCGAACAAGCTGCTGGCCAAGCTGGCCTCCGAGCAAGCCAAACCCCAGGTAGCCCCCGGCGGGGTGCATTCCGGCCGGGGAGTGGTCACCGTGGAGCCGTCCGAGGCGCTGGCGTTCCTGCACCGGTTGCCGGTGCGGTCGCTGCCGGGGGTCGGCCCGGCCACGCGGCGCCGGCTGCGGGAGTTGGGTGCGGGGACCGTCGGCGAGCTGGCGGCGCTGCCGACCGAGACCCTCGTGGACGCCTTCGGCACGGCGCACGGGCGCCGCCTGGCCGAACTCGCCGCGGCGCGCGACCCCCGCCCCGTCGTTGCCCGGCGGGCGCCGAAGTCGCTCAGCAGCGAGGTGACATTCCCGCGGGACGTCTCGGACCGGGCCGCCCTGCAGGCCGAGGTGGTACGGCAGGCCGACGCTCTGGGAACGCGCCTGCGGGAGGCCGGCTGCACCGCCGGAACCATCGTGTTGAAGCTGCGGTTCGGTGACTTCCGGACGGTCACCCGGTCGCGCAGCTTGTCGCGAGCCACCGCGCACGCCCCGTACATCGCCCGGGCGGGACGGAGCCTGCTGGAGGGCTTGGAGGTCGACGCCGGGGTGCGGCTCCTGGGGCTCGGCGCCGGCACGTTGACGGTCGGCGGCGGGGAGCAACTCACCCTGGACGAGGCCGCCGGGGGACCGGCGGCGGCGCTGGACGAGGCGCTCGACGAACTCAGGGCCCGGTTCGGCTCGGAGGTCATCGCCCCGGCGGGGGCTCGCTCGCCGGCCAGGCCGGAGGGAGCTGAACGCGGGCGGTGAGCACTTATGCGTTGTGGCGGAGCGCGGAGTGTGCGAGACTTGGCAGCGATCGCGGGCCGTCCATCGGTCTGCGGAACCGCTGTCGAGCGTGAAGGGAGCGAGGCCTGTGGCGCTGTCGGAGGACGAGCAACGGATTCTCAGCGAGATCGAGGCGAACCTCTACGAGACAGACCCGGAGTTGGCCGAAGAGGTTCGCTCCACCACGGTGTTCCGTCACGGGTTCCGGAACCTGAGGCGGTCGGTTCTGGGATTCATCGCCGGCATCGTCTTCATGATCTTCACGCTGTCGACGTCGTTCTGGCTGTCGTTCGTGGGCTTCTTGATCATGCTGGCCTCGGCGATGTTCTTCGAGCGGAATGCCCGCTTGGTGGGGAAGGCCGGCCTGCAGCAGATCTCGCGCAATCCCCTCAGCGGCGCCTGGCGCGACGACAGCGGCACGCCCGGCCAGCGGATGCGCGATCGTTTCAACCGCGACCAGCGAGGCGACTGAGGGCGCTCACCCCGGGCGCGCCGGCGGTTCGCACCGGCGCAGAGCGTCTAGCCGGCTGCTCCCCTGCGGCGCACGGCGCGCATGAGCACCCCCCACGGGCGCGGGTCGAGGATGCCCCGCAGCCGCTGCGCCGCGGTCCGGGACGCCCGCAGCTCCTCGCTGATCGATGAGGACGCCGTGGCGACCTGCCGCTGGAGCTCGGCGGGCATCGGACCGCCGGCGAACGCCGCCACGGACACGCAGAAGGCGAGCCGCCGCCACGGCTCCGGCGCCGAGCCGAGCAGCCGGGCGGCTCGCTGGGCCACCTCGAGAGGTGTCTCGGAGCGATGCGGCCTGATGCGGCGCGGGCGCAATAGGTCGATGATCTCCTCCCACGCCGCGATCGCACCGCGGCCGGCGTCCGCGCCGACCCAGCGGCGCCGGCGCCGGCGCTGCAGTGAGCGGAGGCCGGCGGTGGCGGCGCCGTAGAGGCCGCTCGCGGCGACGGCCGCGGCCAGCGCCAGCCCGGCCAGCGCCAGAATCCGCGCCGCGCTCGTACCGTCACCCTCGGTGGCGAGCTCGCCGTCGCTCGGCGGGGTCGGAGGGGCCGGCGCCGGCGGGTCGTCGCTCGGCCCGGGCGCCGGCTGGTCGGGCACCGTCGGAGCCGGGGACTCCAGCGGCGAGTCCTGCTGTTCGGGAACGAAGGTGTACGACTCGGCTCCGGGCGCCCCGCGCCCCGGAGTGGGTTCGAACGCCACCCAGCCGGCGCCGCTGATGTAGACCTCCGGCCAGGCATGGGCGTGCTGCCCGCGCACGCTGTAGAGGGTCCTGCCGGTGGCGTCGGTCTCGAGGGCCACGCCCGGGGTGAACCCCACCGCCACCCGCGTCGGCAGGCCGAGGGTTCTGGCCAGCGTGGCGAAGGCGCCGGCGAACTGCTCGCAGTATCCCCGGCGCTCGCTGAACAGGAAGTCCTCCAGCCGGTCACCCGAATGGCCCGGCGCCACCTCGAGGTCGTAGTCGAATCCGTCCCGTAGCCAGTCCTGCAGCGCCAGTGCCTGCTCGTACGGGCCGTCCCGCCCGGCCGTGACCTCGAGGGCGAGCTCGGCGAGCGACGGGTTCAAGTCCGCCGGCAGATCCACGAAGCCGGCCGGTACGTCGGCGGGATCGTTCCGCAGCGACCTGAGGAACGCCCCCTCGAAGCGCGGCGCCGCCGACTGCACGGTGTAGGAGAGGCCGTCGGAGTCGGTGCGTCCCGCCCCCACCAGCAGCGTTGAGGAGAGCGGTTCGAAGCTTGCCTCGAACGGCGTGCCGAGCGGTTCGAACGCCACGGGCTGGTACGCCGCCGGCAGCCAGACCGCGGCAAGCGCCCTGATCCTGTAGCTCTGGGTGAACTCGCTCACCGGTCCCGAGGTTGCCGCGAGGTTGGGCAGCGACTCGCCGGCCGCGCCGGTGCTCTCGTCGAGGGACCAGACCCCCCCGTCGAAGTCGCCGAGCGCGGTCAGGCGCCAGTAGGACCGCCCGGAACTCCGGACGACGAAGAGCTCCAGATCGGGATTCTGCAAGAGCCGGCCCGGGACGGCCACGAGAGGGCTGAGAACAACCTTCCGCCCGCTGTCCGCTGGAGCGGTCGACGGGTCCAGCAGCCTCCTCAGCGGTCCGTCGTCGAGTGAGGGCAGCAACGCGGTGGTGAGCAGCGCGGCGGCGCCGACCGCCAGTGCCCCCGTCATGATTCCCCGAGGCAGGCGCACCCGGGGCTTCGGGGCGGCGCCGACGGCGGGCCGGGCCGCCGAACGCGCCGTGGCGTGCGCCAGGGCGAAGGCGACGGCGCACGCCACGCTGATCGTGGGGTAGAGGATCGTGCCGTCGGCGGTCCCGAAGGTCGCCACCAGGGCCAGCAGGATCGCCGCCGGGGCCAGCGCCTCGCCGCGGGCTCCGACACGGAAGGCCGCCCAGTCGCTCAGCAGGGCGAGCAACCAGGCCACCGCAGCAGCCGCGACGAGCAGCCCGGTGTCCTCGCCCAGTGGCACCTGCGAGGACTGCAGCAACTGCCAGATATCGCCGAGATCCGCCCCTATTGCCTCGAACGTGGCGCGCCGCGGCAGCCCGTAGCCGGTCGTCTGCGGGTAGTGCACCCACACCTGGAGTGCCGCCACGCCGACCAGCGAGACGAGCGCGCTGAGCGCCACGCCACGGCCGGCGCGGCGCATCAGGGCGACGAGCAGGTGCGCCAGGAGCGCCGCGCCGAGCACCGGCGCCAGGAACGAGGTGCCGTCGAAGAGGCGGACGCCTCCCGCCAGGGTTGCCAGCGTGACCGCCGTCGCCAGCAGTTCCCCCGCCGGCGCGCGGCCGGCCGGGCTCGCCGGGCGTCTCATCGGGCCGGCGAGCCGCCGCGCAGCATCCGGAACTCGTCCCAGCGTTCGGAGATCGATTCGCCGGGACCGATGGCCAGAACGTCACGGTGCTCGTCGGGGGGCTCGTCCTGCCAGAAGCTGCAGATGATCCGTCGAGGGCCGAATCGATCCAGCGGCAACGAGGACTCGCCGACCGCGCCGCCCATGACCGCCAGCAGGATCATCCGGGCGGCGCCGACCGGGAGCCGCGCGGCAGGTCGACGGCCGGCGGGGATCTGCTCGACGAGAGCCAAGGCATCGAGCACACCGGTCGGGGCGCCCGTGGCGCGCACCTCGGCACCGCCGCTCGTGAGCAGCCGGACCGATCCTGACTCGGCGGCGGCCATCACGGCCAGCCCGGCGGCGGCGGAGACCATCCGCTCGAAGATCTCCGGCGTGGCGGCCCCCTCCTCGGCGTCCAGGAACAGCAGGGTCTCCGGGCGCTGGACGGTCTCGAATCGGCGCACCAGCAGTTCCTGGTAGCGGGTACTGGACGGCCAATGAATCCGACGGGGATCGTCACCGGGTTCGAATCTGCGGAGGCTGTGAAGGTCCGTGGCGGATCCCGACACGAGTTGGGCGTGCCGGCGCCGTTCGGTGGCGTGCTCGATGGTCTCCGTCAGGGGCTGGAGGTCGGCGATCTCGGGCCACACGAGCACCCGGCGGCGCGGTACCAGGCGGTGGCGACGGCGCGCCAGCCCGAAGGCATCCTCCGTCTCGAGCCAGAGCGGGCCCACGTCACGCCAGCCGCGCCTGTGCGTGGGCAGGTGGTAGTGGTCCTCGACGACCGCTCCCGACCGCATGCGCCCCACCCGCAGCACGGGTCCCGGGTGGTCGCTCGCATCGTCGAGGACGTCGGCGGGCGGGGCGGCACGTCGCCGGGCCGGGTTGCTGAGGCGGAGCTGGACTTGCAGCGGGGTCCCGCAGCTGACTCGCCGCCGTGGGGGATTGCAGACCGCCCGCATCGGGGGGCGCAGCAAGGTCGTGAGGCCGGCGAGCAGCACCAGCCCGGCGCACACCGTCGCCGCGAGGAACAGTTCCGGCAGCCCGAACAGCAGGGCGGCCGCCCCGAACACCAGGGCGGCGAGCAGCGCCAGGACGCCGGCCCGGGTCACCTGGCCGTCCGATCAGCGAACGCTGACCGGCGGGCTGGGCGTGTCGGTCAGGATCTCCTCGATCACGGCGGCGGGCGTCGTCCCGTTGAACTGGGCGCTCTGGTGCAGGGTGATGCGGTGGAGCAGGATCGGCCGGGCGACGTCCTTCACGTCGTCGGGCAGGACGAAGTTGCGGCCGGCGGCGGCGGCCCTCGCCTGTGCCACACGCTGCAGGCCCAGCACGGCGCGCGGCGACATCCCACCGGCGATGGCGCCGTGGGCGCGGCTGTTGAAGGCCAGGTCCACGAGGTAGTCGCGCACGGCCGGAGCCACGTGCACCGCTCGGACAGCCTCGATCATGGCTTGGACCGAGGCTGTGTCGGTGACGGCGGGCAGGTCCTCCAGCGGATCCCTGGCGAGTTGCGAGTCCAGGATCTCCGCCTCGGCGGCGCGATCCGGGAAACCGGCGCTGAGACTCATGAGGAAGCGGTCGAGCTGGCTGGTGGGCAGCGGGAAGGTGCCCTCGATCTCCTCGGAGTTCTCCGTGGCGATCACCAGGAAGGGCGAGGCAAGACGATGGGTGGTGCCGTCCACCGTGACCTGACGCTCGGCCATCGCCTCGAGCAGTGCGGACTGGGTCCGGGGCGAGGTCCGGTTGATCTCGTCGGCCAGCAGGAGGCCGGCGAACACCGGCCCCGGCCTGAACTCGAAGCCGTTTCGCACCGGATTCCACAGCGACACCCCGACGACGTCGCTGGGCAGCAGGTCGGGCGTGAACTGCACGCGGCCGAACTCCAGGCCGAGTGTGCGCGCCACCGTCTTGGCGAGCATGGTCTTGCCCGCCCCGGGAGGGTCGCGCAGGAGCGCGTGCCCCTCGGCGAACAGGCAGAGCAGCAGGAGCCTGACGAGGCGGCGCTTGCCCTTGACGACCCGCTCGACGTTGGCGGCGACGGCCTCGAAGGTCGCCGCGAAACCGCCTTGGGCCGGGGCGGTGGATGGCGACTCGGGGTTGGCGTTGCTCACTCTGGCAGATCCGGTGTGTACTCGTCTGCAGTCCTGCGAGGGCCCCGACGGTCGTCCGCCATCAGGACCTCCGCGCCCCATTAGGGTACGCCGGTGGTGGGCCCGACAAGTCGCATTCAGTGGCGGTACCGCGCCGGCGGCCTGTTGCTGGCGGTGGGCTGGGAGCTTCTTCGCCGGCCGCGCCTGTGGCCGGAGGCGTTCCGGCAGTTGCCGACCGTCGCCTCGGGGCGGTACCGGGGGTTCCGCTCGGTGACCGCCTACGGTGATCCTCAGCGGCAGCCGGCGCCGGCCGACGTCCTGGCCTGGCTGCGGTGGGCGCGGTCCTTCAGACGGGCCTGCACCCGGCACGGGTGAGGCATCGCGCGCTGTCGGGCTAGCTTGTTGGGCCATGACCCAGGCCCTGGTGCTCAACGCCACGAACGAGCCGCTGAGTGTGGTGCCCGCTCGCCGCGCCGCCGTGCTGGTGCTCGACGGGAAGGCCGACGCCGTGCACCTCAGCGGTGTGGAGTTGCGGTCGGAGAGCCTCAGCCTCCCGATCCCCTCGGTCGTTCGCCTGCAGTACTACGTCCGAGTGCCGTACCTGCGGCGAGGCTCGCTGAGCCGGAGGGGCGTGCTGGCGCGGGACGATCACAGTTGCCAGTACTGCGGTCACCGTGCCGACAGCATCGACCACGTCCGCCCGCGCAGCCGCGGCGGGGGACACACCTGGGACAACGTGGTGGCGGCCTGCCGGCGTTGCAACACGCGCAAGCGTGATCGACTCCCCAGCGAGATCGGCATGCGGCTCCGGCGCACGCCTCGGCCGCCGACGTGGACCACCGTCATCCGCCTCAGCGCCGGCGAGGTTCCCGACCACTGGGGCGCCTACCTGCACGACGACAGAGCCCTGTCGGCGTGAGCCGCGGCGGGGCCGCGGCATCGGGCGGCTCCCCCGGACCCTGGAGCATCATCGAGCGCCGCGGCTCGGTGCGGAGCCTGCACGGGATTGTGGCCGGCCCGGTCCGGTCGCGGGAGATCTGGGTCATGCGGCCCGCCGCGGGAGCCGTCGTCCTCGGCAGCAGCCAGCGCCCCGGCACGGTGGACGCCACAGCGGCGCGCCGGCGCGGCCTGACGGTGCTGCGGCGCCGCTCGGGCGGGGGAGTGGTGCTGGTGTCGCCCGCCGATCTGCTCTGGGTGGACGTGGTGGTGCCCCGGGGTGATCCGCTGTGGCATCCCGACACCGGACGCTCCTTCCTGTGGCTCGGGGACCTGTGGCGGCGCGCCCTGGGCCGCAGTGGGGTCGCCGCCGAGGCTCACGAAGGCCGCTACGAGCCGGGCGCGTGGGGATCGTTGGTCTGCTTCGCCGGACGCGGCCCCGGCGAGGTCTTCGTGGCGGGTCGGAAGGTGATCGGCCTGTCCCAGCGGCGCACCGCTTCGGCGGCGCGGTTCCAGTGTGGCGTGCTGCTGCGCTGGGATCCCGCGACACTGGCCGACCTGCTCGTGCTGCCAGCGGAACAGCGCGAGACGCTGGAGCGCGATCTCGCCGCCTGCGCCGCGGGCGTCGACCTCTCCGAGCACCGGATTCTGGATGCTCTCCTTGCCGCCCTGCAGGCGGCCGGGAGCAACCGCTAGGACATCCCTCCCAGCCGCGGAACTCGACCACCGCCGCGAGGTTCTCCGGCGGCTCCTGAGACCCCTCCTGGTGGCTTGATTGTCTTGCTCAGTGGGGAGAGGTGGTCTATTGTGGTGAAAAAAGGGGAACAGTCCCTATACTGAACTCCGTTCAGAACAGCCGCGCCGAGCGCAATGCACGGCGCAGAGTCAGTGAGACACGACACACCATGGATAGAACATTCTCCGGCAGTCACGAGCGCTCCATCGACGGTAAGTGGCGCGTCTCGCTCCCGCCGGAGTTCCGCGGCGGGCTGGATGCCGAGGACCGCTGTGTCCTGGGCCGTGTTCCCGGCAGCCCTTGCCTGGGGCTGTGGCGTCAGAAGGGTTTCGACGCCGCCTACCGGCGCCTCGAGGAGGAGGTTCGCACCCGGGGTTCCGGACAGAATCTGCTCCGCTGGTTCTCCGGCAACGGCTATCCCGTTCGGCCCGACGCGCAGGGCCGCATCGTGGTGCCCGAGCCGCTGCGCGAGGTGCTCAGCATCGACACCGCCGAGAGCGAGGCGCGCGTCTTCGTCGCGGGCGTCGGCGAGCGGATCGAGCTGTGGAACAGCGAGGTCTGGCTGGCGACGGTCGGTGGGGCCGACGCCTACACCGATGAGACGGGCCTGGATCCCTGGTCCGAGAGCAGTTGGCTGTGAACGACCGGCCCGCGCTGGTCCGCCGCTCAGCAATCTCCCGGCTGGCAGGAGGACAGCCAATCCCTACTCCGCCCGCTTGCCACTTTCCTTGCGACGGCAACAATCGCCGCGAGGTCCTGGCAGTCGGGAGATTGCTGAGCGGCGGACCGCGGGTGCGACGGCACCGTGGCCGTCCATGAGGGCCCCGGGATCGGAGGGCACGACTCCGTCATGGTCCGCGAGGTCACCGAGGTGCTGGAGCCGATCCCGGCGGGCGTCCTCGTGGATGCCACGGTCGGGGCAGGCGGTCACACCGCCGCCCTCCTGGAGCTTCGCCCCGATCTGAGATTCGTCGGGCTGGATCGAGATCCTGCGGCACTCTCCGCCGCCGCCCGGCGTCTTCCCGACGATGTCCGGCTGCTCCGCTGCAGCTACGCGGAGCTCGGCGCGGTGCTCGCCGAGTTGGGGGTCGGCTCGCTCTCGGGCGTGATCTTCGATCTCGGGGTCAGCTCCATGCAGCTCGACACCGCCGCCCGCGGGTTCAGCTACCGGGCTGCCGGGCCGATCGACATGCGCATGGATCCCACCGCTGAGCTCAGCGCTGCGCAGATCGTCAACGAATGGCCGGTCGAACGCCTGGCGAGCCTGCTGAGGCGCGACGGCGACGAACCGCATGCACAGCGGATCGCCCGGGCCATCGTGGCCCGCCGCCCGCTGCCCGACACCGTCGTTCTGGCCGAGGTCGTGCGCTCCGCCATACCTGCCCGCGACCGCCGGCGCGGCGGGCATCCGGCCAAGCGCAGCTTCCAGGCGCTGCGCATCGCGGTCAACAATGAGATCGCCCAGATCGCCCCTGCGCTCACGCAGGCCATCGACCGACTGGTGCCTGACGGCAGGGGAGTGGTGCTCAGCTACCACTCCGGGGAGGACCGTGTCGTGAAGGACACCCTGGCGGCTGCCGCCTCCGGCGGCTGTGCCTGCCCGCCGAGGCTTCCCTGCGTCTGCGGTGCCGTCCCCAGCATCCGGCTGCTCTCCCGGCGCCCGGCGCGGCCCGCAGCCGAGGAGACACGACGCAACCCGCGCGCCTCGAGCGCCCGCCTACGGTCCTTCCAGAAGCTCCAGGTGGCGGCATGAGCAAGGCTCTCCCCACGCCGCAGCCGGCCGCCACACAGGCAGGCACGCAGTCCCGGCTCCGCGTCGTGGCGCGAGAGCGGCCCAGGTCGAGTCAGGTTCGCCGCCTCGTCGTGTGTGTGGTGGTCGTGCTGCTGGGCGGGCTGTTCGCCATCGGCGTCCTCCAGGCAGTGGTCACGCAGGCTCAGGGACGCATCGACCAGTTGGACCGCCGGATCGACGAGGCGGTCAACCTCGACCGCGAGCTGCGACTGCGGCGTGCCGAATTGCTGTCGCCGGCGCGCCTGGCCACCGAGGCACGGGATCGCCTCGGGATGGTGCCGCCGGAGACGATCAACTACCTGGACCCGGCCGTCCCTCCGGCTCCGTGAGCAGATCCGACCGTGGCCGGCAGCACGTCCCGGGCCAGGCCGGCACCGCCGGGCCGCGGGGCTACCGGTCGGGTGGCCGCCGGGCTGTGCTCGTGATGGCGATGCTGGCGATGGCCGCCGGGCTCGTCTCGCGAACCTTCGACCTGCAGTTCGGCGACAACGACGACATCCTGGCCTGGGCCAGGGAGCATCGCTTGCAGGAGAGCCCGGTGATGGGTGTGCGCGGCGACATCCTGGACCGCTCCGGGGAGCCTCTCGCCACCTCGGTGGAGTGGTCGGCGGTCTACGCGGATCCCTCCCGGATCGCCGACCCGCTCACCGTGGCGGGCGCCCTGGCGCCCACTCTCGGCGCCGACGTGGAGCCGTTGGCCCGGAAGATGTCGGTGCCGGGCCAGTTCGTCTACCTGCAGCGGCAGGTGCCCCCCGAGCAGGCCGCGGCGGTGCACGATCTGGCGTTGGATGGGATTGGCACGGTTCCCGAACTGCACCGGACGTACCCGCTGGGCGACTTCGCCGTGGAGATCGTGGGTTCGGTGAGCACCGACCACGCAGGCATCTCCGGCATCGAACTGCTCCACGACGACCTGCTGGCCGCCAGCGACGGCTCAGAGCTGCGCGAGATGTATCCGGGAGGCCGCAGCGTGCCCGGCGGGGTCAGCGAGTCGGTACTTGCGGTCGACGGCGCCGATCTGCGGCTCACCATCGACGGGATGCTGCAGTTCGAAGCAGCCCGCATCCTGGCCGCCCAGGTGCGCGAGACCGAAGCGGCCGGCGGGGTGATCATCCTCGGCCGCCCGGCAACCGGCGAGATCCTGGCCATGTCCACCGCAACCCGCGACGACTCCGGCGAGGTGGTCACCGGCGCGGAGAACAAAGCCATCACCTGGGCCTTCGAGCCCGGATCGGCGATCAAGGGACTCACCTTCTCCGCCGTGCTGGACGCCGGGCTGGCCGGCCCGGCCACGACCAGGGCCGTACCCGACCGCCTGGTCGTGCACGATTCACAGTTCAGCGACTACTCCCCGCACCCCGTGCTGGACTATTCGGTGCGCGACATCGTCGTGGAATCCTCCAACATCGGGACGATCCTCTGGGGACAGCGGCTCGGCGCCGCCGAACTCGACAACTACCTGCGTCGTTTCGGTCTCGGGGCGCGCAGCGGGCTCGGGCTCTACGGCGAGTCCGCCGGTCTGCTGCCGAACGTGTCGGACTGGTCGGGAACCTCCCTGGCCACGATCGCCATCGGCCAAGGCGTCTCGTTGACGCCGCTGCAGTTGCTGCAGGCGTTCAACACCATCGCCAACGACGGCGTCTACGTCCCGGCGAGAATCGTGGCAGACGTGACCGTGCCCGGCGGGGAGCCCGCGAGCCCGCAACCCGTGCTCGAACCGCGGCGGGTCGTGTCCGCAGCGGCGGCCGTCCACATGCGCCGCATCCTGGGCGAGGTCGTGGCTGCCGGGACGGGCCGGCGGGCGGCGGTGGAGGGCTACGAAGTGGCAGGCAAGACCGGCACCGCCCGCAAGCCTCACCCCGACGGCGGCTATGAGGACGCGGCCGGGAACTATCGCTACGTCGCCACGTTCGTGGGCTTCCTCCCGGCCTCCGACCCGGAACTCTCGCTGATCGTGGTGATCGACGAACCCACGACCACCATCTACGGCGGGAGCGCGGCTGCGCCGGCGTTCGCCGAGTTGGCCCAGATCGCCCTGCGTCGCCTCAAGGTGCCCCCGCCGTCCGGCGACGGGCAGCACCTGATCCTGGCGGCCGGCGGCGGGAGACTCCCGTGAGTGAGCGAGCGACCCTCCGGTCGCTGCAGCAGCGCAGCGGGATCGCCGCTCGGCTGCATCTCCCGACCGGGGTGCGGTCGGTGGACCCGCCGATCACGGTGGTCTGCGAGGACTCCCGCGAGGTGCGAGCCGGAGCCCTCTTCTGCTGCATGCCGGGAAGATCCAACGACGGCCATGACTTCGCGGCCGGGGCTGCCGAGGCCGGTGCCGCCGCGCTGGTCGTGGAGCGTGCCCTGCCGGTGAACCTGCCACAGCTGGTGGTTCCCGAGGTGCGCGCCGCCGTCGGTCCCCTGGCACTGGCCGGCGCGGGGTCGCCGCAGGAGCACCTGCAGCTGGCCGGAATAACGGGCACCAACGGCAAGACCACCGTCACCCATCTGCTGAGCAGCATCCTGGAGGGGTCCGGTCGGCGCTGCGTCGCCATCGGCACCCTGAGCAGCACGCTCACGACGCCGAGGGCAACCGAGTTGGCCGGCCGGCTGGCCTCGGCGCGGGCGGGCGGTGCCGGCGCCGCGGTGCTGGAGGTCAGCTCGCACGGTCTCGCCCAGAAGCGCGTCGAGGGGCTGCGCTTCGCCGCCGCAGCCTTCACCAACCTCTCCCCGGAGCACCTCGACTACCACGGGGACATGGAGGACTACTACCGGGCCAAGCTCAGCCTGTTCAGCGACGCCAGAACCTCCCTCTCGGTGGTCTGCACCGACGACCGCTGGGGCCGGCGCCTTGCCGCCGAGTTGACGGGCGAGGTGCGACGCTGCTCGCGAGACGACGCCGAGGTGCTGGAGGTCGCGGCGCGCTACAGCCGCTTCCGCTGGCGCGGGGTCGAGGTCTCGCTGCCCCTGGGAGGTGCGCACAACATCTCGAATGCGGTGGTGGCGGCCACAGTCGCCGAGGCGCTCGGCGCCCGGGCGGCCCAGATCGCAGAGGGGCTCCGGCGGGCGCCGCGCCTTCCGGGCCGGTTCGAAGTGGTGACCGAATCGCCTGCGGTGGTGATCGTGGATTTCGCGCATTCTCCGGCGGCATTGGAGCAGCTGCTGCGCGCGGGCCGGAACCTGGTGCCCGCGCCGTCTCGCCTGACCGTGGTCTTCGGCTGCGGCGGCGAGCGGGATGAAGGCAAGCGGGAGGCGATGGGAGCCATCGCCTCCCGGCTTGCCGACAGGATCATCGTCACGTCCGACAATCCGCGGGGCGAGGATCCGGCGGACATCGCCCGGTCGGTCATGGCCGGTGTGCCCGACGGCGCCGCGGAGCTGGAGCTGGATCGCCGGCGTGCCATCGCGGCGGCGCTGGCCGGTGCGCGGCGGGACGACGTCGTGATCGTGGCCGGCAAGGGGCACGAGACCCGACAGATCATCGGCGGGAGGTCGCTTCCCTTCGACGACGTCGCGGTGGTGCGGGAAGTCTTGAACTCCGCGCGGGAGGTGTCGGCGACGTGATCCGCCTTCTGCTCGCCGCCGCCATCGCCACCGTCGTTTCCCTGGCGGGCACGCGCCTGCTGATCGCCTTCTTCCGGGCCCGGAACCTCACCCAGCCCATCCGCAGCGACGGGCCCGAGACCCACGCCAACAAGGAGGGCACGCCCACGATGGGCGGACTGGCCATCGTCGGGGGCGGCTGCGTCGGCTACGCGGGGAGCCACTTCATCCACGGCGGCATCTTCACCCGGACGGGGCTGTTCGTGATGCTCGCCATCGTGGGGGCGACCGCCGTGGGGGCCCTGGACGATTGGCTCAAGGTCTCCCGTGCGCACAGCAAGGGGCTCAGCAAGCGCGCCAAGATGCTCGGCCTGTGCGCCGTGGGCGGCGGGTTCGCGGCGCTGACCGTCCTGGCGACCGACATCAGTACCGAGTTGTCCTTCACGCGTGCGGGGGGCATCGGCTTGGACATGGGCCCGGTGGGTTGGAGTCTCTGGGCGGTCCTGATCATCGTGGGGGCCTCCAACGGGGTCAACTTCACCGACGGGTTGGACGGTCTGGCCGCGGGGTCCAGCATCTTCAACTTCGCCGCCTTCACCATCATCGGGTACTGGGCGTTCCGGCACGTGGAGCTGTACAACCTGCCCCACGCCCTGGACCTGGCCGTGGTGGGAGCCGCCATGCTGGGCGGCTGCGTCGGGTTCCTGTGGTGGAACGCCGCCCCGGCCCAGATCATCATGGGCGACGCCGGGGCGCTGGCCATCGGCACCGCGCTGGCCTGTCTGGCGCTCGCGACCAATACCCACCTGCTGCTGCCGATCATGTGCGCCCTGTTCGTGGTGGAGGCCCTGTCGGTGATCCTGCAGATCGGCGTGTTCAAGTCGATGGGCGGGCGGCGCCTGTTCGCGATGGCGCCGATCCACCATCACTTCGAGCAGCGCGGCTGGCACGAGACGTGGGTCATCGTGCGGTTCTGGCTGCTGGCCGGGTTCGCCACCGCGGTGGCTCTCGGACTGTTCTACGCGGACTATTTCCCGCTCCTCGACGCCGGCTCCGCTGCGGGGGGATCGCCATGAACGGCCTCGGAGACGCTCCGTTGCTGCTCTGGGGCCTGGGTGCCACCAACCGGGCGGTGGCGGCGGCGCTGGGTCGGCGGGGCCACCGGTTCGTCGCCACCGACGACGCGCCGGGGCCCGGCATGCGACGGGCGGTGGCCGAGGCGGGCGGGATCCTGCAGCCCCCGCCGGCCGACGACGAGCTGGCGGGACTCATGAGCCGCTGCGGCGCTTTCCTGCCCACGCCCGGCCTGGCGGACCGCCACCGGGCGATGCGGGTCGCCCTCGGCGCGGGCAGCCTCGTCCTCAGCGAGTTCGACCTGGCGGGCGCCTGGGACGACCGCCCCGTCGTCGCCGTGACCGGCACCAACGGCAAGACGACGGTCACGACCCTGGTGGCCGCGGCACTGGCTCCGAGCACCGGGGCGGTGGCCGCGGGGAACAACGAGCTGCCGCTGGTGAGCGCCATCGAGGACGCAGCTCCGACCGTCTTCGTGGTCGAGGCCTCGTCGTTCCGCCTGGGTCGCAGCCGGTCGTTCCGGCCGAAGGTCGCGGCCTGGCTGAACTTCGCTCCTGACCATCTGGACGTGCACGCCTCCCTGAGGGCCTACGAGGAGGCCAAGGCGGGTATCTGGCGACACCTGGGCGCCGGTGACGTGGCCGTGGTCAACGAAGCCGACCCGGTGGTGGCGGCCCGGCGCCCGGCCGCGGGCAGGGTGCTCACCTTCGGCCGGCCGGCGAGTGACGTCGCCGTGTGCGGTGAGTCGCTGAGGGTCGGCGGCGAGCCGCTGGTCGAGACCGCCCGGCTGCCGAGACGGTTCCCTCACGATCTGCGCAACGCCGAGGCCGCCGCCGCGTGTGCCCTCGCCGCCGGCGCGCCCGCAGCGGACGTGCGCGCCGCCCTTGAGTCTTTCCGCGGACTCCCGCACCGGCTGGAACTGGTGGTCGAGACCGGTACCAACCGCTGGTACGACGACTCGAAGGCCACGACCCCCGAGGCGGTACTCGCCGCCAGCGGCGCGTTCGAGTCGCTCGTCCTCATCGCCGGCGGGCGCAACAAGGGACTCGACCTCGCCGGTCTGGCCGGTGCCTCCTCGGTACGGGCCGTGGTGGCCATCGGCGAGGCCGCCGGAGAGGTGGGCGCCGCTTTCGCCGGCTCCCGGCCCGTGCAGCGAGCCACGGACATGGCGGGGGCCGTGGCTGTGGCCGGGGAGATGGCCCTGCCCGGGGAGGCGATCGTGCTGTCGCCGGGCTGCACCTCCTTCGACTGGTACGAGTCGTACCGCCAGCGGGGTGAGCACTTCGCCACGCTCGTGCGCGCCGCGGTAGGCGAAGGAGAGCCGCAATGACCGCGGTGACGGCGGGCCACTCGCGTGCAGGCGGTCGCCCGCACCGGACGGCGACGCTGCAGGCCTTGCGGAACCCGCCGGTGGGGCGGAACACCCGCACCTTCGGTGCCCTCGCTGTCGTGCTGGTGCTCGTGAGCCTGCTGGGACTCGTGATGGTGGTGCTGTCCTCGACGGTGACCTCCATCGAGGCCACGGGGGATCCCTTCTTCCATGCCAAGCGCCATGCCTTGTGGCTGGCACTCGGCATCGCCGCCGGCGTCGTGACGCTCCGGGTTGACTACCACCGCTGGCGAGCACCGCTGGTGACCACCGGTGCGCTCGTGGTGACCCTGGCAGCACTCGCCTGCCTGCGTATCCCGTCGCCGCTCGTGCAGGTCGGCAACGGCTCGGCGCGCTGGATTCGCGTCGGCGGCCTGGTGATCCAGCCCTCAGAGGCGGCGAAGCTTGCACTGGTGCTGTCCGCCGCCTCGCTGCTGTCCCGCCGGCTGGACCGCGTGGCGAGCGTTCGCCAGACGCTGCTGCCACTGCTGGTGGTGTTCGGGGTGATGGCGGGACTGATCCTGGCGCAGCCCAGCCTGGGCACGGTCGTGCTTCTCGGGGGGATCCTGCTGGCGATGCTGTTCCTGGCGGGGCTGCCGGCCCGGCACGTGGCGGCGCTCGTGGCGCTGGGGACCGGGGCGGTCGTGCTGTTCACGATGCTTATCGGCTACCGGCGCCAGCGCCTCACCTCCTACCTCGATCCCTGGTCGGATCCCTACGGCGCCGGCTACCAGGCCGTGCAGGCGCAGGTTGGGATCGCCTCGGGCGGGTTGACGGGAGTCGGACCCGGAGGGGCGCGCTCCAATCTGGCGTACGTGCCCTACGCCCACACCGACTTCATCTTCGTGACCATCGCCGAGAACCTGGGACTGATCGGCGCGCTCGTGGTGGTGCTGCTGTTCCTGTGCCTGGGAGTCCTGGGGATCCGCGTGGTACGCGACGCTCCGGACCCCTACGGGGCGTTCCTGGCGGCGGGGATCAGCGGCTGGTTCGTGTTGCAGGCCTTCATCAACATCGCGGTGGCCCAGAGCCTGCTTCCGACGATGGGTGTGACGCTCCCGTTCGTCTCCTACGGGGGTTCGAGCCTGATCGTGAACCTGGCGGCCGCCGGCATCCTCATGAACGTTGCGCGCCAGGGGCGGACCGCATGAGCGGTCGCCGGCAGCACGTCTGGGCGGTGATCGCGGGCGGCGGCACCGGCGGGCACGTCTACCCCGGGCTGGCGGTGGCGGAGGCCCTCGGCGCCGGCCCGGATCCCCGGCACAGCCGGGTCCACTTCGTCGTGAGCCGGCGCCCGCTCGACTCCGAGATCGTCGTCTCGGCCGGCTTCGAGGCCACGGCGATCAGCGCTCGCGGCTTCCGCCGGCGTCCGGCCGCGGCGAACCTGGCTGCGGCCTGGGCACTGGCACGAGGCGTCTGGCAGTGCTGGCGGCTGCTCGGCCGCACCTCGCCCCGCGTGGTGCTGGCCCAGGGCGGCTATGTCAGCGCGGCGTGTGCCATGGCCGCCCGCCTGCGGAGGATTCCCGTCGTCGTGCTGGAGGCCAACGCCGCACCCGGTGCCGCCAACCGCTTGACGGCACGCTGGGCGGTGGCCTGCGCGGTGGCGTACGAAGAGGCGCGTCTCCGTGGGGCGGTGCGTACGGGACTCCCGGTGCGCGCCGCCATCGCCGGATTGCATCCGGGGACCGGGAGCGAGGCCGCGGCGGGCAACGGCCGCCATGGCGCGCGCGCTGCCCTGGATGTCGGCGAGGGGCGGCGGCTCGTGCTGGTGATCGGCGGCTCCCAGGGTTCGAGCCGTCTCAACGCGGCCGTCGAGGCGGCTTGCGAACTTCTGGCCGGGCGCGCTGACCTGGCGGTGCGCCACGTCACCGGACCCGCGAGGGTGGGTCTCGGCGGACGTTCCACCGGCGGAGCCTCCGGTGCAGGACTCCACTACGAGACCGTGCCCTACGAGCACGACATGCCGACGGCGTTGGCGGCCGCCGATCTGGTCGTCAGCCGCGCCGGCGGCAGTGCCACCGCCGAGTTGGCGATTGCGGGGCGCGCCTCGCTGCTCGTGCCCCTGCCCGGGGCCACGAGCGACCACCAGAACGCCAACGCTGCGGTGCTGGCGGCGGCCGGTGCGTCGCTGGTGATCCCGGAATCCGAACTCGACGGCCCGCGCCTGGCGACGGCGATATCCGACGTCCTCGCCGACCCGGTGCGACTCGGGAGCATGCAGCAGGCTGCGGCCCGGTTCGGCCGGCCCGACGCCGCCGGCCGGGTGGCCGACCTGCTGCTCGCCGCCGCCGGTGAGGGTGCGGGCCCGTGAGCATCGCTCTGGACGGGGTGCGCCACGTGCACGTGGTGGGTGTGGGCGGTGCTGGGATGAGCGCCATCGCCACAGTGCTCGCCGACGCCGGACACGTGGTGACCGGGTCGGACCTGAAGGCCTCGGTGGCCTTCGAACGGCTCCGGGCCCGTGGCCTGGGGGTCGCCGTGGGGCACCGGGCCGAGCACGTCCTCGAACCCGCCACGACCGGCGCCGAATTGCCGGCCGGTCGCCTGCCCGATCTGGTCGCCCGCTCGAGCGCCGTGGGCGACGGCAACGTGGAGGTCACCGCCGCGCGCCGCGCCGGGATCCCGGTGTGCACCCGTGCCGACATCCTGGCCGCCGTCTGCCGGTTGCGGCGAACACTGGCGGTGGGTGGCACGCACGGCAAGACGACGACCTCCTCCATGCTGGCTCTGATTCTCGGCGAGGCCGGCTGCCGCCCTTCGTTCATCGTCGGCGGCGACGTCAACGAGACCGGCAGCGGGGCGGTGTGGGGCACGGGCGAATGGCTCGTGGTGGAGGCCGACGAGAGCGACGGCACGTTCTTGCAACTCGACCCCGAGGCGGCGGTAGTCACCAGTGTCGAGCCCGATCACCTGGAGCGGTACGGGAGCCTCGAGAGCCTGCACGAAGCCTTCGAGCAGTTCCTGGCCGGCGCCGCTGGCTTCCGGTTGGTGTGCATGGACGATCCCCGGGCTCGCCGTCTTGCCGGCAGGCATCCGGACGCGCGCAGCTACGGCGTCGCCGACGACGCGGACTACCGACTGACCGATCTCGCCACGGCGAGAACAGGCGTCGAATTCGCGCTGCATCATCGTGGCGGTGACAGCGCGCGGGTGAACCTGCCGGTGCCCGGATTGCACAACGCGCGCAATGCCGCCGCGGCGATGGCCTGCGCCGAACACCTGGGAGTGCCGCTGGCTCGCGGCGCCGAGATTCTGGCTCACTACGGCGGCGTGTCCCGCAGGTATGAGTTCAGAGGCAGCGTCGGCGGCGTCACCTTCATCGACGACTACGCACACCTGCCCGGCGAGGTGGCTGCAGTCCTGGCGACGGCCCGCGCCGGCGGCTGGCGGCGCATTGTCTGCGTCTACCAGCCGCATCGCTACACCCGGACCGCGGCCCTCTGGCGCGACTTCGGACCGGCGTTCACCGACGCCGACCTGGTCGTGTTCACCGACGTCTATGCCGCCGGTGAGCCGCCCCGGCCAGGGATCAGCGGGAAGCTGCTCGTGGACGCGCTGCTCGACGTCGAGCCGTACAAGCGGGTGGGGTGGTTCCCCCATCGGCGCGACCTTCAGTGCTACCTGGCCCGCGAGCTGCGGCCGGGGGACCTCTGCCTCACGCTGAACGCCGGTGATCTCACCACCTTGCCGGCCGAACTGATCGGCGAACTCGCATCATGAGCGCGGATCGCCCTCGAGCGGCCGGTCACGACTGGTCCGCCGCGGCCGGGCGCCTGGCGGTGGAGTTGGCGGAGAGCCGGGTCGTGGCCGGCGCGCCACTCGGCACGCTGAGCACCTACCGCGTCGGTGGCGCGGCCGGCCTGCTCGTGGAGGTCGGATCCCTGAACGACCTGCGGCGCCTGGCTCAGGCCGCGGCGCAGGAGGGCTGGAACGTTCTCGTGGTCGGGTTGGGGTCGAACCTGCTCGTCTCCGATGCCGGGTTCGACGGTGTGGCGCTGCGCCTCGGCGCGACCTTCGCAGTCACTCGGATCGATGCCCCGGTGGTCACCGCCGGCGGGGCCACGCCGTTGCCGGTTGTGGCGCGGCAGTGCGCTGCCGCCGGACTCGGAGGCTTCGGTTGGGCCGTCGGGGTGCCCGGCAGCGTCGGAGGTGCGGTGCGCATGAATGCCGGCGGACACGGCTCGGACATCAGCGAGGTGCTGCAGAGTGCCGAGATCGTGGACCTTGCGACCGGAGAGGAGTGGCGCGCGGTTCGCGAGGACCTGGCGCTGGGGTATCGGCGGTCAGCGCTGGCGAACTCTCACGTTGTAGCTGAGGTTCAGATTCTTCTGCGACGCAGCCGGCGCGACCGGGAGGAAGCGCTCATCCGCGAGGTGGTGGCATGGCGACGCCAGAATCAGCCCGGCGGCGCCAACACGGGCTCGGTATTCATGAACCCGCCGGGTGATTCCGCCGGTCGGCTCGTCGAGGCCGCCGGCTGCAAGGGCCTCCGGATCGGCTCGGCGAGAGTGTCCGGACTTCACGCCAACTTCATTCAGGCGGATGCCGGCGGGTCGGCGGACGATGTGATGTCACTCATGGTGGAGGTGGCGCAGCGCGTCGAGGCGCACAGCGGCGTTCGACTCCACCCCGAGACCCACTTCGTGGGTTTCGAGACACCCTTCGGGAGCCAATCATGACAGTGCACGCACCTGGCATTCCACACCCCCGTATCGCACGGCGGCGTGCAGTCGTGGATGCGGCCGCACGAGCGAAGGAGGTGCGGCGACGGCGCCTGCTGTGGTTGGCTCTGGCGGTCGCTCTCCTGGTGCTGTCGGGCTACCTGGCCACGCAGAGCGAAGTTCTGGACGTCGACCGTTTGGAGGTGAACGGAGCGGTCAACACGTCCGACGAGGAGATCATCGCGGCGGCTGGGATCCGCGCCGGTGCGCCCCTCGTCGGACTTGATCTGGCCGACGCCCGATTGCGGATCGCGCGCCTGCCATGGGTGAAGGATGTGTACTCCAGGAGGTCCTGGGGCGGTGTCGTGAGTTTCACCGTCACCGAGCGCTCACCGCTGGCGGCTCTGGCGACAGCCGGCGGCTGGGCGTTCGTGGAGGAGAACGGTCGGGTGCTCTCCGTCGAGCCGCAACTCTCCGGGGCCGCCGTGCCGATCGTCGGGCTGAACATCGCACAGGCCGCGCCGGGGGACTGGTTGGAACCGGCCCAACGCGGCGCCGTGCTTGTCGCGGCCGAACTGTATGAACCTGTCCGCGGGAGGGTTCGATCGATCCAGGCAGGGCCCGAGGGGTACGTGCTGGATTTGCACAACACCGGTCGGGTGCTGCTCGGCGACGCCGACGAGATGGCTGCCAAAGTCCTGGCCGTGCACACCTTCATCGAGCGCGTCAACCTTCATTGCATGGACACGCTGGACGTTCGCTCACCCGGCAATCCGGTGTTGACGCGGCGGATACCTTGTCAGTAGACTGTTTCTTATACAAGAGACTGATATAAGGCTCAAGTAAAGCTTTAGATCAGACCCCCGTTCGCCTGGGGACCGGAGAGCAACAGCCGGAAACCACCAGGCAGAACCGGACAGACACATGCGGCTCGCACCGCAGGAATCCCGGGAGGATCCCGTGAGCACCCCACACCAGTACCTGGCCGTCATCAAGGTCGTCGGCGTCGGCGGCGGCGGCGTGAACGCCGTGAACAGAATGATCGAAGCGGGCCTTCGCGGTGTCGAGTTCGTGGCGGTCAACACCGATGCGCAGACGTTGCTCATGAGCGACGCCGACATCAAGATCGACATCGGGCGCGACCTGACGCGGGGCCTGGGAGCGGGCAGTGATCCCGATGTCGGGGAGAACGCCGCAGAGGCGGCGTCCGAGCAGCTGCGGGAGTCCCTCGACGGCGCGGACATGGTCTTCATCACCGCCGGTGAAGGCGGCGGGACCGGCACCGGTGGCGCACCGGTGATCGCCGAGATCGCGCGGGACCTCGGCGCCCTGACGATCGCGGTGGTGACGCGGCCGTTCCGGTTCGAAGGCCGGAAGCGGGCGCTGCAGGCCGAGCAGGGCATCCAGCGGCTCAAGGAGAAGGTGGACACGCAGATCGTGATCCCCAACGATCGTCTCCTCAACGAGGTGTCGGAGAACACAAGCCTGCTGAACGCCTTCCAGATGGCCGACGACGTGTTGCTGCAGGGCGTGCAGGGGATCACCGATCTCATCACGACCCCCGGGCTCATCAACACGGACTTCGCCGACGTACGGGCAGTTCTGTCCGACGCCGGCTCCGCCCTCATGGGCGTCGGCACCTCCTCGGGCGAGGATCGGGCTGCCAGCGCGGCTCGGAAGGCCATCGCCAGCCCGCTGCTGGAATCCTCCATCGAGGGCGCCCGGGGCCTGCTGCTCACGATCGCCGGCAACGCCGACATGGGCCTGCTCGAGGTGACCCAGGCCGCCGAGGTCATCGGCGGGGTCTCCCACGAGGACGCCAACATCATCTTCGGCACTGTCATCGACGAGTCGCTCGGCGAGTCGATGCGGGTCACGGTGATCGCTGCCGGCTTCGATCGCTGGGACGACTCCTCGCCGCGGCGGGAGGAGAGCAGCGCCTCGGCACACCGCAGCCTGCCTGATCCGTTCGCCGAGACCGAGGAGGCCGACGGCGAGTCCACCGGCGAGTTGGAGTTGGACATCCCGTCGTTCCTCCGGTGATCCGGGGCCGCCGGTGCTGGCGCTGACCCTGGAGTTGAAGGGCTCGCGCCGCGCCGAGATCAGATTCAGCGACCGTCGCCAGGGCGACTTCGGTGAGGGATCGCCCGCGCAGCGGGCCTCGCTGGCGGGCGGGCGCTGGACCCGGCTGCGCCAGCAGCACGGGGCGCACGTCGTGACCGTCACTGAGCCCGGTGATGCTGACGGTGCGGCGGCGGACGCTGCGGTCACCGCGACGAGCGATGCTGTGCTGACCGTCCGGACCGCCGACTGCGCACCACTGGCCCTGGTCGCCACAGAGGGCGTGGTGGCGGCTGTGCATGCCGGCTGGCGGGGGTTGGCCGCCGGTGTGGTCGAGGAGGCGACGGCCGCGGTCCGGCGGCTGGGCGGTCTTCACATTCGCGCTTTCGTCGGTCCCTGCATCGGCCCCGAGTGCTACGAGTTCGGGCGCCAACCCCTGGATCACCTGGCCGCGCGGTTCGGTCGTGAGGTCGTCTCACGAACCGCGTGGGGCACCGCAGCACTCGACATCCCGGCTGCGGTTCGTGCCGCGCTGCGGCGTGCCGGCATCACCGACGTCATCGAGGCCGATCGTTGCACGGCCTGCGAGGCCGAATCCTGGTATTCCCATCGAGCCCGTGCCGAGACCGCTCGCCACGTCCTGGCCACGTGGATCAGCCAGAGTTGAACCGGCGCGCCGCGGAGATCCGGCGGCGGCTGGCGCAGATCCGCGAGCAGGTGGCCGATGCCGGCGGTGATCCCGACCGCATCGAGATCGTGGCGGTGACCAAGGGGCGGGATCAACTGACGGCCGCGACAGTCGTCGCTGCGGGGCTCTGCGACCTCGGTGAGAACTACGCGCAGGAATTGCTGGAGAAGGCTCCGGGGCTGGCAGGTGCCCGCTGGCACTTCATCGGCAACCTCCAGTCCAACAAGGTCCGGCGCCTGGCGCCCCACGTCGAGCTCTGGCAGAGCGTCGACCGCCCGCGCCTGCTGCGCGAGATCGCTCGCCACAGCCCGGGGGCGCGGATCCTGGTGCAGATTGCGGCGCGGGCGGTTCCCGGGCGGGGAGGCTGCGATCCGGCGACGGCCCGGCGGCTCGTGGCCGAGGCCGGGGACCTGGGACTGCACCCGGCCGGCCTCATGTCGATGGCGCTGCCCGGCCCGCCCGAGGCGGTGCGCCGGCAGTTCCGCCAGGTGCGCAGCCTGGCCGACGAACTGGAACTCCCGGTACGCAGCATGGGAACCAGCGGCGACTTCACCCTGGCGGTGACCGAGGGCGCCAACCTGTTGCGGCTCGGGCGGGTGCTGCTCGGCGATCCCGCGGCCGCACTCGGATAAGGGCGTCGCGGTGCCGCGCGGCCTACACTTGTGCAAACAACGAGGTGCGATGCACATGCCCGCAACGTCGCCGCTCCGCCACGGCGCGCCGGCACCGAGCGTTGTGGACAAGTCGCAGATCTGCTACCGGTCGAGGCTCGGCACAGGGCGGATCACCCGCACGACTCGCACATCCTTGGAGGAACGCCCATGTCGGCCTTGAAATCCTTCGTGAACTGGTTGGGCCTGGGGCCCGACGAGGGAGAACCGTACGCCGGCCACCTCGGCGGACCCCAGCGGGCACACACCGGGGGCGATCCCTACGGCGGTCCGCCTCCGGAGCGCTACCCAGCAACCGTCGAACCGACGGCGCTTGCCGAGCCGGTGGGTCTGGCGGCGGTGACCGCCACGCCCGAGCCCGTCACCGCCGAACCCGTCGCCCGGCCGGCCATTGCACGCCCGCGCTCATCGGCGACCGCCGTGCGCCCGATCGTGGTCTCGCCGGCGCACTTCGACGAGGCGCAGGAGGTCGGCGACCACTTCAAGCAGCGCCAGCCGGTGATCGTGAACCTGCAGGACGCCAACAGCGACCTGCGCCGCAGGCTGGTGGACTTCGCCGCGGGGCTCTGCTACGCCCTCGACGGTCAGGTGGAACGGGTGACCCCCGGCGTCTACCTGCTCACGCCCAGTGACGTGCGGGTCGCTCTCGAGGAACGAAAGCTCCCCGACGAGTCCTGAACCCTCGGCTGCTGTCCCGTGGTCGTACTCTGCTGGCTGCTGCTGATCTACGCATTGGCCTTCTTGGCGCGCGCTCTGCTGAGTTGGTTCCCCATCCGACCCGACGGTGTGGCGGCCACCCTTGCCGGGGGGCTCATCATGGTCACCGACCCGATCCTGCGCCCGTTGCGCCGCCTGCTGCGGCCGCTGCGCGTGGGCGCCGTGGCTCTCGACTTCGCGCCGACGATCGTCATGGTGGTGCTGTTCGCCGTGCAAGCGCGCATCTGCTGAGCCTCCCGGTGAGGCGGGATTCCGGCTCCCGGGGCCGGTGAGCACTACGGTTGGGCTCGTGGAACTCTCCCCCGAGGCGCTGCGCGACGTCCGCTTCACCGAGCGTTTCCGGGGATACGACGCCGCCGAGGTCGACGCCTTCCTGAGCGAGGCGGCGGAGGCCCTCGAGGTACTCGTCACCGAGCGCAGCGCGCCGATGGCGGCGCTGGCCGCCGAACGGGCCCGCCTGGCGATCGAGGATGTCCGGCGGCAGACACTCGAGGAGGTCTCGGAGCTGCAAACTCGCCGTGACGAGTTGGCGCAGACGGTTGCGGACCTTCAGCTGATGCTGGCGGACCGGCGCCGCGGGCTCGTCGAGGCATTGGCCCTGATCGACGCCACCGGCGGGCAGGCACCGGATTCCGGCGACGGTGCCGAGCCTGCCGGCAGCCCGCAGGACGAGGCCGCCGAGGACGGCGATCCGGAGGCCGCGCCCGAGGGGGCTCCCGAAGGGGACAGTTTCCTGGCGCGGCTCGAGCGAGCGGCCGAGGGCGGGGACTCCTCCGGCTAGTCCGAACCCGCCGCGCCGCGGGTGATGGCGAAACGGATCTCCTGACCGTCGATGCTGGCGGTGCCGGCGTCGTCGACGGCCTGCAGGTCGGCGTGGCGCACCTCGGTGGCGAGGACCTGGTCCGCCACGTACCGCGCGTGGGGCGCCAACGCCGCGGCGAGTTCGGCAGGCAGGTCGAGGGTCAGTTCGATGCGGTCGGAGACGTGCAGCCCGGAATCACGCCGGCCCTGCTGCAGCACCCGCACCAGGTGGCGCGCCGCACCCTCGGAGCGCAACTCATCGTCCAGAGCGACATCGAGCGTCACGACCAGGTCAGCCGTGCGCAGCGCCGCGCTGGGGCGGCCCTCGGGGGTCTCCAGGACCAACTCGTACTGGTCCTCGGCGAGGCTCTGTCCGGCGACGGTGACCGTGCCGTCGGCCGCACGGGTCCACTCGCCGGCGCGGGCCGCGGCCATGACCGCCTGTGTTGCAGGCCCCAGCAGCGGCCCGAGTACCTCGCCGCGCGGGCGCAGCACGAAACGCGTCCCCTCGTCGAGCTCGGTGGTCAGCACCACGGACTTCACGTTGATCTCGGCGGCGATGAGATCGCTGAACGGTTCCAGGGTCGTGGCATCGCGGCCGGCGACGCGCGCCGACCGCAGCGGCTGGCGCGCCGGCAGCCCGTGCGTCACCCGCACCCCCAGCGCCGCCGAGCAGACCTCCCGCGCCCGGTCCATCACGGTCGCCAGCTCGTCGTCGCCGGGTAGCGCCGCAGCCTCGGGCCAGTCGCAGAGGTGCACGCTGTCACCGCCCCCGAGGCCGCGATGGATCGATTCGCAGATCAGCGGGAGTAGCGGAGCCGCCACCTGCACCAGCGTCACGAGGACGGTGTGGAGCGTGTCGTAGGCGGCCTGCTTGTCGCCGGGGTCGGCCTCGGTCGCCGGTGCCCAGAAGCGGTCGCGGCTGCGGCGGATGTACCAGTTGTTCACCGTGTGAAGGAAGGTCTCGATCTCGCCGCAGGCGCCGGGCAGGTCGTAGGCGTCGAGCCGGTCGCCCACCTCCAGCACGAGCCGGCGTGTCTTGGCCAACACGTAGCGGTCCAGCACGTCGGTGGAGGAGACGTTCCAGCCGGCCCGGGAGCGGTCGGCGTTGGCGTACATGCAGAAGAACACGTAGGCGTTCCAGAGCGGCCGCAGCACGCCCCGCACGACGGCGTCGATGCCCTCGTCGCTCATCCGCAGGTCGCCGCCGCGCAGCACCGGTGAGGACATCAGGTACCAGCGCAAGGCGTCGGCCCCCTGCCGGGTGAAGATGACCTCGGGGTCGGTGTAGTTCCGCAACCGCTTCGAGAGCTTCGCCCCGTCGGCGGCCAGCACCACGCCGTGGCACACGGCGTTGCGGAACGGTGGGCGGTCGAACAGGGCGGTCGCCAGCACGTGCAGCGTGTAGAACCAGCCGCGCGTCTGGTTCACGTACTCCACGATGAAGTCGGCGGGGAAGTGGTCCTCGAACCACTCCTTGTTCTCGAAGGGGTAGTGCACCTGGGCGTAGGGCATGGAGCCCGACTCGAACCAGCAGTCCAGGACCTCCGGGACCCGGCGCATGACCGAGCGGCCCGTCGGATCGTCGGGATTGGGCCTCGTCAGGGAGTCCACGAACGGCCGGTGCAGGTCGTCGGGGCGCACTCCGAAGTCCCGCTGGATCTCGTCGAGGCTCCCGTAGACGTCGGTGCGCGGCCAGGCCGGATCGTCCGAGCGCCACACCGGCACCGGCGAACCCCAGAAGCGGTTGCGGCTGATCGACCAGTCGCGTGCGCCTTCCAGCCAGTTGCCGAAACGCCCGTCGCGCACGTGCGCCGGGACCCAGTTGATCTGCTGGTTCAACTCCACCATCCGGTCGCGGACGGCGGTCACGCGCACGTACCAGGAGTTGACGGCGCGGTAGATCACCGGTGTGTCGGTGCGCCAGCAGTGCGGGTAATTGTGTACGTGGCTGTCGTGGCGGACGATGAGCCCTCGTTGCTTCAGCGCGGCGATGATCCCCGGGTTGGCGTCGAACACGTTCTGGCCGGCCCAGTCGCGGACCTCTGCCGTGAAGCGTCCCTGGTCGTCGACGGGCACCACGACGTCGATCCCCACCTCGGTGCAGAGGCGCTGATCGTCCTCGCCGAAGCCGGGCGCCACGTGCACGATTCCGGTGCCCTCGTCGGTGTCCACGAAATCGGCGCCGAGCACGGCGAAGCCGCCGGGAACGTCGGCGAAGAAGTCGAACAGCGGCTCGTAGCGCCTGCCCATGAGGTCGCGGCCGCGCACGCTGCCGGCGAGTCTGGTGTCGCTGAGCCGGCGGGTGTAGCGCTCGACGGCTTCGGCGGCCAGCACGTGGCGCCGCGGACCGTCGTCGCCGGACTCCTCCAGAACCGCGTAGGTCGTCTCGGGGTCGACCGCCAGCGCCAGGTTCGAGGGCAGGGTCCAGGGCGTCGTCGTCCAGGCCCACAGGTACAGCGGAGCCGGATCGCCCGGAGCACCCACGAGGCGGAAGGCCACGGTGATGGCCGGGTCGGTGCGCGGCCGGGTGGCGTCGTCCATGCGGATCTCGAAGTTGGACAGCGGCGTCTCGGCGCCCCACGAGTAGGGCAGTACCCGGTGGGCCTCGTAGACGAGATCCTTCTCCCAGAGCCGCTTGAAGGCCCACAGCACGCTCTCCATGAACGGGAGGTCCATGGTCTTGTAGTCGTTCTCGAAGTCGACCCAGCGCGCCTGGCGGTTCACATAGCGCTGCCACTCGTCGGTGTACCGCATGACCGAGCGGCGGCAGTGCCCGTTGAACCGCTCGATCCCGTAGTCGGTGATGGCCCGCCGTCCCGACACTCCCAGCTCTTTCTCGGCCTCCATCTCCGGCGGCAGACCGTGGCAGTCCCAACCGAAGCGGCGTTCGACCCTCTGGCCGCGCATCGTGCGGTAACGGGGGATCACGTCCTTCACGTATCCCGTGAGCAGGTTGCCGGTGTGGGGGAGCCCGTTGGCGAAGGGCGGCCCGTCGTAGAACACGTACTCGTTGGAGCCTCCCGCGCCGGGCGGACGATTCTCGACCGAGGCCCGGAAGGTGCCCTCGGAATCCCAGCGTCGCAGCACCTCGGACTCGATCGCCGCGAAGTCGGGTTGCGGGTCCACATCGGGGTACGGCGCCGGCTGGTGGTTCATGGCGCAAGAAAATACCGCCGAAGTGTCCGACCCGGCACCGGGGGCATCGGGAGGCACCTCGGTTGCCTCGCCAACAGCGGTCCCGCCTGGCGGTGCAGCAGGTGCCGGCGGCTAGAGTTGGCCCGCCCGCCGTCGAGTCGTGCGGCCGGACCGGCGGCTCGCAGGATCTACTCAGGAGGGTCAGGTGGCCCCACCCGGAAGTACTCCGGACAGCGACGAGGAGGTCTCCTCCCCACGGCGCCTCGATGACGCCTTCCTCGAGGAGCAGCGCAAGAAGCTGCTCGCCGAGCGGGCCAGGTACGTCCGGTCGGCGGAGACGATGGCGGCCGAGGCGGCGGCGCTGCTCGACGACCGCGAACCGGGCGACCTGCAGTTCGACGAGGAGTCCGGCGAGGGCGACAGTTGGGCGGTGGAGCGTGAGCGGGATCTGGCGCTCAGCGCCGCGGCCCGCGCCGCGGTGGAACTGATCGACGAAGCCCTGAAGCGAATCGAGGAGGGCACCTACGGAACCTGCGTCGTCTCCGGGAAGCCCATCCAGAAGGAGCGTCTCCGTGCCATTCCTTGGGCGGCCGAGCGGGTCGAGTACAAGGCCGGTGGCCTCAGACGGCGCTGAGAGCCGCAGTCCCGGCCGTCCGCGGGCCAACCGCCTCCTGCTGCTGTCGGTCGCCGCAGCGGTTCTGCTGGCGGACCAGTTGACCAAGCTCTGGGCGCTGCGGGAACTGGCCGACGGCAGCATCCATCTCTTCTGGACGATCCGGCTGCGGCTGGTCTTCAACCAGGGCACCGCCTTCGGGTTGGGCAGTTCACTGGCCCCGGTCATCACCGTGGCCGCGGTCGTGGTGTCGCTGCTGCTGCTCCGCCTCACCTGGTCGACGACCCGCCGGTCCGTGGCGTTTCTGGCGGGACTCGTGTTCGGGGGCGCCCTCGGCAACCTCGGTGATCGGGCCTTCCGGGGCGACGGATTCTTCGGCGGCAGCGTTGTGGACTTCGTGGACCCGCAGTGGTGGCCGGTGTTCAACGTGGCCGACGCGGCCATCTCGGTCGGCGTGGTGCTCTTCGCGGTGCTGGGCCTCCGTGCGGGCCTGCGCGGCGATCCGCTGCTGGAGGAGGCGTGACCGAACCCCTCCCGCCGGCACTGGCCGGCGAGCGGTTGGACAGGGCGGTGGCGTTGCTCACCCGGACGAGCCGTTCCACCGCCGCCGCCCTGGTGGCCGCCGGTGCCGTGCAGGTGAACGGCAGCGTGCGCACCGACCGTGCGGCACGGCTGTCGGAGGGTGATGAACTGGTCGTGGCGGCCGCCGCGCTCGCCGATCAGCGCGGCCGCGGCAAGCCGCGTGCCGAACCGGACGTGGAGCTGGCGGTCGTCCACGAGGATCGGTACCTCGTGGTCGTGGACAAGCCGGCCGGGCTCGTTGTCCACCCGGGCGCCGGCCGCACGGAGGGCACCCTCTGCGGCGCCCTACTGGCGCGCTACCCGGAGATGGCCGGCGTCGGAGAGGCGACCCGGCCGGGGATCGTCCATCGCCTCGATGCCGGTACGAGCGGGCTACTGGTCGCCGCCCGCAGCGCCCTGGCCTACGACTCGCTGGTGGCACAGCTCGCCGGGCGGACCGTGCGCCGCCGCTACGAGGCCATCTGCTGGGGCACTGTCGGCGACGACCGGGGCCTGATCGACGCCCCCGTCGGCCGCTCGGGTCGCCGGCCTGCGCAGATGGCGGTGACCGAGCGGGGACGCCCGGCCCGGACGGGCTACGAGGTGCGCCGCCGCTACAGTTCGCCGGCTCCGGTGACCCACCTGAGCTGCCGGCTGGAGACCGGGAGAACCCACCAGATCCGGGTGCACCTGGCGGCGATCGGACATCCCCTGCTCGGTGACGAGGTCTACGGGACCGCCACGGTGACACCGGACCGGGCTGCGACGGCGGCGCTGCGGCTCGACCGTCCGGCCCTGCATGCCGCCCTGCTGGGATTCGCGCACCCCTCCGACGACCGGGAGATGCTCTTCGAGTCGACCCTGCCGTCAGACCTCGGAGCCGTTCTGGCCGCCCTGTCCTAGCGCGGCTCGCCGGCCGGCGCGGCGGGGGCCGCGTCGGGCCAGGGCGCGGTGCCGCCGGCAATGGCGGCGATGTCGGCAAGGCTGAAGGAGGACAGCAGTCGCCGCATCTCGGTTCCCACGGCGGCCCACACCGCCAGCAGCACGCACTGCCCCTCGTGGTCGCAGGCTCCGTCCTTGTGCGGCTCGCCGAAGTCGTCGGCCACGATGGGGGCCTCCACCGCGCTCACGATCTCGCTCAGGTAGATCTGTCCGGCGGGGCGCGCCAGCCGGTAGCCGCCGCCGACGCCGCGCTTGGACAGGACCAGGCCGGCGCCCTTGAGTGCCAGCAGGATCTGCTCCAGGTAGGGCTGGGGGAGTCCGGTGCGGTCGGCGATGTCCCGAGCCGACTGCGGTGCGCCGGCCTCGTGCAGGGTGAGCGACAGCAGCGCCCGGCTGGCGTAGTCCGCCCGCGTCGAGACCTTCACGTCGAGACCTTCACGCCTGCGAGCGTAACGGCTCGGTCAACATGGATCGGGAGGGTGGTCCCGACGCCGGGGGCGTCGCCGGGCCGCTAGCGTCACAGCACCTGACCTGTCCCGATCCGGAGCCGGCGAGCATGACCCCCGACAGCGAGCACAGTCCGACCGAGCCGGAGCGCGCGGAGATCGTGGCGCCCGAGGATGCCGCCGAACCGCAGGGCGACGCCATCGAGCAACCGGCCAAGGTGATGCGCGTCGGGGCCATGCTGCGCGGCCTGCTCGAGGAGGTTCGCGAGGCGCCTCTCGACGAGCGCAGCCGCGACCGGCTGCGGGAGATCTACGAGATCTCGCTGCAGGAGCTGGGATCGGCCGTCTCGGCGGACCTGCGTGAGGAGCTGGAGCGCCTGGCACGGCCCTTCCCCGACGCCGAGGTGCCCACCGAAGCGGAACTGCGCATCGCCAAGGCGCAGCTGGTGGGCTGGATGGAGGGACTCATCCAGGGCATCCAGGCGACGCTGTACGCCCAGCAGGTGCTCGCCCGGAGGCAGTTGGCGGACATGCGCGGCCAGCTGCCGCCCTTCCGGGGGGCCGACGAGCAACGGCCCGACGACGAGCGACCCGGCCCCTATCTCTAGTGTCCTGAGTTCCAAGTTCATGAGGATATGGCGTGGCCTCAACCGTTCGCCTTGGCGCGAAACCGCTGTTGAGAGGCTTGCTAACCTCACCAGATACCTCCGACGAACTTCCGGCTCAGGACACTAGGACGCTGCGGAACAATGCGGCATGTCCAGTATGAGTGTCATTCCGGCGGAGGCCGGAATCCAGGACTTCCGCCACCGGACCGACTTTGCCCGTGGATTACGCAGCCCACTCCCAGGACGCGGGCCCGCGTCCGGCTCCCCGGCCGCGCCTCGCGGCCTCCGGACGGTCGTCGTACGCGCTCGCTCCGCCGCCGACTATGGTCGGCGCTGAAACGACATCACTGTGATTTGTCCACAGGACGTGGGGACGTAATGGGGACAGTCTGGGGAGCCGACGATGCCCGACAGCTTCGTTCACCTGCACACCCACACCGAGTACTCGATGCTCGACGGCGCCTCGCGCGTCGATGCGCTCGTGGCGGCGGCCGCGGCCGACGGCCAGCCGGCGCTCGGGATCACCGATCACGGGAATCTCTACGGGATCGTCCCGTTCTACAAGGCCTGCCGTGCCGGCGGCGTGAAGCCCATCCTGGGCATCGAGGCCTACATGGCCCACGAGAGCCGCCACGAGCGGCCCGCCCGGCAGGGCAAGGTGGATGACAGCGGCGGCGAGACGGCCACCGGCCACAAGCTCTACTACCACCTGACCCTGCTGGCGGAGAACGAGGCCGGCTACCGCAACCTCATCCAGATCGCCAGCCGCGCCTTCCTGGAGGGTTACTACTACAAGCCGAAGGTGGACTGGGAGGTGCTGGCTGAGCACTCCGAGGGGATCCTGGCGAGCACGGGCTGCCTCGGGAGCCACGTCTGCCAGGCGCTGCTGCGGGACGATTTCGACAGGGCGCTGGGCCATGCGGGGCGCCTGCGCGACATCTTCGGGCCCGGCAGCGCCTACGTCGAGCTCCAGGATCACGGCATCGACGCCCAGCAGCGCATCATGCCGCACCTGCTGGAGATCGCGCAACGCCTGGATCTCCCCCTGCTGGCCACCAACGACAGCCACTACACGCACCGCGGCGACGCGGTGGCGCACGACGCCCTGCTCTGCGTGCAGACCGGGAGCGTCCGCAGCGACCCGAACAGGCTCAAGTTCGACGGCGACGAGCACTACCTGAAGTCGGCGGCGGAGATGCGCCGGCTCTTCGCCGAGTCGCCGGCGGCCTGCGACAGCACGCTGGACATCGCCGAGCGCTGCAACATCGAGATCGGCTTCGGCGACATCAAGCTGCCGCCGTTCCCCGTACCGGAGGGCTTCGGCGACGCCGACGAGTACCTGGCGCATCTCACCCTCGAGGGGGCGCGCTCCCGCTGGGGCCACGAGCTGCCCGAGGCCACCTCGGACCGCCTGGCCTACGAGCTGCAGGTGATCACCACGATGGGCTTCGCCTCGTACTTCCTGATCGTCTGGGACCTCATCCGCTACGCCCGGTCCGCCGGGATCCGGGTGGGTCCCGGCCGGGGCAGCGCCGCGGGCTGCGCCGTCTCCTACTGCCTCGGCATCACCAGCCTCGACCCGCTGCGCTACGACCTGCTGTTCGAGCGGTTCCTGAACCCCGGCCGGCGCCAGATGCCCGACATCGACATGGACTTCGACTCCCGCTACCGCGACGACCTGATCCGCTACGCGGCGGAACGCTACGGGCGGGACCACGTGGCACAGATCATCACCTTCTCCACCATCAAGGGGCGTGCCGCGGTGCGCGACGCGGCCCGAGTGCTGGACCACCCCTACGCCGTCGGCGACAAGATCGCCAAGGCGGTCCCCGAACCCATCATGGGCCGGACGACGCCGCTGCGCGCCTGCCTCGAGCGTGAGACCGCCTACGGCGCCGGCTATGACCTGGCCGGGGATCTGCGCAACATGTACGCCGAGGATTCCCAGGTGCGCGAGGTCGTGGACGTGGCGCTGGGTCTGGAGGGGCTGCGGCGCCAGGACGGCATCCACGCGGCCGCGGTCGTGATCTCACCCGACCCCCTGACGACGAACGTGCCCATCCAGCGCAAGCCGGCCGAGAAGCAGGCCGCCGCGGACGCCCCCATCGTCACCCAGTACGACATGGACGCGGTCGAGGAGCTGGGTCTCCTCAAGATGGACTTCCTCGGACTGCGCACGCTCGACGTCATCACCGACACCGTCGCCCACGTGGCGCGCCTGCGCGGCGCCGAACTGGACATCGACGAGCTGCCGCTGGACGACGAGCGCACCTACGAGATGCTCCAGCGCGGCGACACCACCGGCGTCTTCCAGCTGGAGAGCCCCCCGGTGCGCGCCCTGCTGCGCTCCATGCTGCCGGGCGACATCAACGACGTGGCCGCCGTGGTGGCGCTGTACAGGCCGGGCCCGATGAAGGAGAACGTGCACACGGCGTATGCGGAGCGCAGGACGGGGCGTGCCCCCGTGGAGGTGCTGCACCCCGACGCCGCGGAGATTCTGGCCGACACCTACGGACTCATGATCTACCAGGAGTCCATGATGCGGATCGCCCAGGTGTTCGCCGGCTACAGCCCGGAGGAGGCCGACAACCTGCGCAAGGCCTGCGGCAAGAAGATCCGCGAGAAGATGGCCGAGGAGCGCCAGAAGTTCATCGACGGCTGCGAGGCCACCGGCTACGGCCGGCGGGTGGGGGAGCAGTGGTGGAGCCGCATCGAGCCCTTCGCCGACTACGCCTTCAACAAGAGCCACTCCTACGCCTACGGCCTGCTGGCCTACCAGACCGCCTACCTGAAGGCGAACTACCCCATCGAGTACATGGCGGCCCTGCTGACGAGCGTGCGCACCAAGATCGAGCGCCTCACCCCCTACCTCCTGGAATGCCGCCAGCGGGAGGTCGCCGTGCTGGTGCCCGACGTGAACGAGTCGCTCTCGGACTTCACGCCGGTCCCGCGCCCGGAGGCGCCGGACCGCGGACGCATCCTTTTCGGTCTGGCGGCCATCCGCAACGTGGGCGCCGGCGATGCCGCCCACATCATCGAGGCGCGTGCGGGCGGCGGGCCGTTCCGGGACTTCGACGACTTCTGCGACCGGGTGGACCCCTCGGTGCTCAACAAGCAGACGGTCCAGTCGCTGATCAGGGCCGGCGCCTTCGACTCCCTGGGACAGCCGCGGCAGGGGCTGCTGAACGTGCACAGCCGAACCGTCGACGCCGCCCTCGCCGAGCGGCGCGAGCGCGAGGCCGGGGTCCTGAGTCTCTTCGGTGACACCGACGTGGCCACCGGCTACAGCCACAAGCCCGCCGTGCCCGACACCCACGCACCGCGGTCGGTCATGCTGGCCGAGGAGAAGGAGATGCTCGGGCTCTACATCAGCGACCATCCCCTGGCGGGCATCGAGCAACTGCTGGCGGCCAAGCGGGAGCACGGCATCACCGAACTCGAGGTGTTGCCCGACGGCGAGGTCGTGACGGTGGCGGGCGCCGTCACCTCGCTGAAGCGCCGCCGGACGCGCAACGGCGCGCGCATGGCCACCTTCACCCTGGACGATCGCACCGGGATGATCCCGGTCACGGTCTTTCCCCGAGCCATGGAAGCCCAGGAGGCCCTGCTCGCCGACGAGGTGGTGGTGATCCTCAAGGCGCGCCTGGACCGGCGCGACGACGAGCCGAAGCTCATCTGCATGGAGATGCAGGAGTTCTCCGCCGAGACCCGCGGGGCGCTGCGCCTGCACATCCCCGCCGTCGGCGTGGACAGCGATCAGCTGGCGGCGCTCAAGCGGCTCCTCGGTGAGCACGGCGGCCACTCGCCCGTGGAGATCCTGGTCGGCAAGGGGCATCTGTTGCAGCTTCCCCAGGAGTACCACGTCGACATCGAGGGGGGACTGGTGCCCGAGCTGCGGCAACTGCTGGGAGTCAGCGCCGTGCAGGTCTGATCGCTCACCAGGTCGGTTTGCACGCGGCCGTCCGGCACACTGGACTATTGGGCGATCCACCCTGTGATCGGTGTGGCCCGAGAGTGACAAGGCGGCGACAATGGCAGTTGAGGTCGAGAGCAGGGACTGCACCGCGGTCAGCGACGCCGAACTCGAGGCGATGGCCGATCTCTGCGCGGAAGGTCCGAACCCCTTCACGGTCGGGTTCCTCTCCAAGCAGACGGAGCTCTGGGTACTGCTGACCGAGGCACGCGAGGGCAGCCGCCTGCGAGGCTTCGTGTTCTCCACGCTGGAACGGATCGGCGGGACCCCGGTCGTGGTCCTCGGTGCGGGATCGGTGGCCCGCACCTCCCGGCGCAGCACGGTCCTGCAGGCGCTGGTGGCCGAGCAGTTGCACCGAGCAGTCATGGCCTTCCCCGACGAGGACGTGCTGATGGGGGTGCGCATGAACGACCCCTCCACTTTCGAGGTGTTCAAGGTGCTGAGCAACGTGATCCCCCGGCCCGACCACGGCGCCAACGGTGAGGAGCGGGCATGGGGACGGCGGCTGGCCAAGCGCTACCGGATCGGCAACAGCGTCTACGACCCGCGCACCTTCCTGGCGACCGGCGACGGCGGGCAGCCGGCCGTGCTCGACTACGAGACCCTGCGGCCCGAGCGGACCGATCCGGCCCTCAGCGACGTGTTCGCGCCGCTGCAGCGCGACCGGGGCGATTCGCTGGTGGCCGTGGCCTGGGCCACGGCAGGGCGTTTGCAGCGCTACGGCGACTGATTCCCCCCGGCGCTGAGCCCGCAGCGGGGAGGCGCAGCCGGACGTGAACCTCAGCGAGGTGCTCGCGGCGCGCCGCATGACGCGGAACTTCGAGTCTCGGCGCCTGGAGCGGGCCCTGCTCGAGGAACTGTGCCTGATGGCCCGGCGGGCGCCGTCGGCGGGATTCGCCCAGGGTGCCGAACTCATAATCCTGGATACCGCCGAGGCGCGCGAATCGTTCTGGGACCTCACCCTGCCCGCCACCCAGCGCGCCGACTTCGCCTGGCCCGGACTTCTGCAGGCGCCCGCTCTGGTCCTGCCGGCGGCCGACAGCCGCCGCTACCTCGCCCGCTACCGCGAGGCGGACAAGGCGTCGGGCGCAGCCGGCGGCCTCGGCGAGTCACCGGAGGCCTGGCCCATGCCGTACTGGCTGATCGATTGCGCCTTCGTCGTGCAGAACCTGCTGCTGGCGGCCGCCGAACGGGGTCTGGGAGCCCTGTTCTTCGGCCTGTTCGACGGGGAGGCCGAGGTACGTGCCGCGCTGCAGGTTCCCGAGGGGGTCGAAGTGTTGGGGGTCGTGGCGTTGGGTTGGCCGGCTCCCGACCACCCCAGCAGGTCGCTGGCGCGCGGCTGGCGGGATCCCCGGGAGATCCTGCACTGGGGCTGCTGGGGCGGCCCCCGGCGCTAGGGTTCCTCGCACCGGCTCGAGTCCCGGAGGCCCCGATGGCAACCGAACGGATCCCACTGGTGGCCTATCTGGCGCTCGAGCCCGAGGCGCACCTGGTGGCGGAGGAGTGCGACGCTTGCGGCGCCCGCTTCTTCGATCGTCGCAATGCCTGCGGGGCCTGCGGCGGCCGCAGCTTCGAGCCTGCGCCGGTGGCTGTGACCGGTCATCTGCGGGCGTTCTCGATCGTGCACCGGGCGGACCCGGGCGTCGCGGTGCCGTTCGTCTCAGCGATCGTGGAGGCCTGCGACGGCACCACGGTCCGCGCCAACCTGCTGGAGGTGACGCCGGACCCCGCCGAGATCCGACTCGGCATGCCGGTGCGGCTGGTGACCTACCCGGCCGGCACGGACAGCGAAGGCACCGAATGCGTCGCGTTCGGTTTCGCGCCGGCGAGCGCCTGAAGCGGATCAGGCGACAGCAACCCCACAGAGGAGCCACCCATGAGTGACAGCGTCTGGATACTCGGTACCTCCATGACACGATTCGCCCGCCACGGTGACCGCGACCTGCTCGACCTGGCCAGCGAGGCGGCACTGGGCGCGCTGGACGACGGCGGGGTGACCGTGCAGGACCTCGACGTGCTGGCGTGTGGCAGTCTGTTCTCGGCCCACGCCGGGGTCGGTCAGCAACTGCTGGGCCAGATCGGCCAGACGGGCATCAGCGTCTACAACGTGGCCAACGCCTGTGCCACGGGGGCCACAGCCGTACGGGTCGGTCTCATGGCCATTCGTTCGGGGGAGGCCTCCATGGCGATGGCCGTCGGGGTTGAGAAGATGGGGAAGATGGGGTTGCTCACGAGCACCCCCAAGGGCTCGAAGGGAGCCAAGGTGTTCGAGCCGTCGGGACGTTTCGGGTCGGTCCGCTCGGTCGACGGCATCCTCGGCACCAAGACCATGCCCGGAGTCTTCGGCCAGGCCGGCATGCGCTACGCCCACGACCACCCCGGTGTGGGTTTCGACCAGTTCGCCAGGATCGCCCACAAGAACCACCTGCACTCGACCCTGAACCCGCTGGCGCAGTACCGGAAGCGCTTCAGCGTCGAGGAAATCAAGGCCTCGCCGATGATGGCGTACCCCAACACGCTGCTGATGTGCTGCCCCACCGGCGACGGTGCCGCCGCGGCGATCCTCGTCAGCGGGGAGCGCCTGAGGACACTGTCGCCGTCCCAGCGCAGCCGGGCGGTCAAGATCGCCGCCTCGGTGCTCACGAGCGATCCGTATGTCGAGGGCGGCCAGATGCAGCCCGACGTGAACACCTTGACCCGCAACGCCGCCGACGCGGCCTACGAGCAGGCGGGAGTGGGACCCGAGGACCTCGACATGGTGGAGTTGCACGACTGCTTCGCCTCGGCGGAGCTCATCCACTACGACAACCTGCGGCTGTGCGAGCCGGGCGGGGCGGGTGACTTCATCGACTCGGGTGCGCCCTACCGCGACGGGACAACGCCCGTCAACGTCTCCGGCGGTCTCATCTCCAAGGGCCATCCCATCGGTGCGACCGGCGTGGCGAACATCTACGAGATCGCCACCCATCTGCGCGGCGAGGCGGGCGATCGCCAGATTCCCGACGCCCGGGTCGGCCTGGCGCACGTGATCGGGCTGGGCTCCTCCTGCGGCGTGCACATCCTGGAGCGCTCCGCCGCCTGAGGTGAAGTCGCCCGGTCGCCGGGACGCCGCCGGGCTGGCTGCCCGGCCCTTGCCCTGCCTGGGCCCTTCGCCATAGCAACCCCCGCCCCACGCCGCGTGTCATTCCGGCGCAGGCCGGAATCCAGAACCCACGCCTCCGGCGACCCCCGCCACACACCGCGAGTGTCATTCCGGCGCAGGCCCGAACCCGGAACCCCCGCTCCCCGCGGCGGTCGCCGATGCCTCAGGGGCGACCGGCCCTCCCGGCGTCGATCGCCAGCTGCCGACGCAGGGTGGCAGGGTCGTCTGCGGGCGCCGCGCAGGTGTAGCGCCGGCACACGTAGGCGGCACCGTCGCGACGCTGGGCCCACAGCGGCGAGTCGTACGGCTCGCCCCAGGCCAGCACGGCGTTCGGCAGCCAGGCCCCGTGCACGACATCCACGAGGTCTCGGCGGTCGCCGGTGATGACGACCTCGGTGGCGCCGCCGGCGTGCAGATCCAGGGCGCACAGCAGGTTGCCGAAGCCGCTGGGGTGCTCGCCGGCGAGCGGGCCCAGCAGCGCCAGGATCTCAGCGGCCCGCTCGTGGTAGGCGCCGGTACCCACGAGCGCGCCCAGGCGCATCAGGCCCAGCGCGGCGGCGCTGCTGGCCGAGGGGGTGGCGTTGTCGAAGAGATCCCGGGGCGTGGCAACCAACGGCTCGGCGTCGCGCCCGCAGGTGAGCAGGCCGCTGCCGTCGGGATCCCAGAACAACTCCACCAGGTCGTCGGCGGTCCGTCGGGCCTCGGCGATCCAGTGCGCTCTGCCGGTGGTCTCGGCAAGGCGGCAGAAGGCGTTCAGGAGCGCGGCGTAATCGGCCGCGCAGGCCAGGTGCCGCGCCCCGGGGGGGCGGTCGGCGTCGCCCGCCTGCCAGGAACGCAGCCAGCGCCCGTCGGCACGCCGCAGGTTCTGCAGCAGGAACTCGCCGCAGTCCTCCGCGACAGCCAGCCAGGCGGTGTTCCCGGTCGCGGTGGCCGCAGCGGCCAGAGCGGCTATCAGCAGCCCGTTCCATTCGGTCAGCACCTTGTCGTCGAGGCCGGGGCGGACCCGCCCGGAGCGGGCCTCGAGCAGCGCCCGGCGCGCCTGCTCCACCTCGGGCGAGCGCAGCAGGTCGCCGCGCACCGGCCGCCACAGGATGTTGGCCCCCTCGAAGTTGCCTTCGCCGGTGGCGCCGTACCACTCGATGGCGGCGTCGGCTGCCTCTCCGGCGGCACTGCGGATCTCTTCGAGGCGCCACACGTAGAACTTCCCCTCCACGCCTTCGGAGTCGGCGTCCTCGGCTGAGGCGAAGCCGCCGCCGGGCAGGCGCAGATCGCGCAGCAGGTAGCCGACGGTCTCGGTGACCACCTGGCGGTAGCGGGCCTTGCCGGTGACCTGCCAGGCGGCGGTGTACAGCCCCAGCAGCAGGGCATTGTCGTAGAGCATCTTCTCGAAGTGCGGTACCAACCAGCGCTGGTCGGTGGCGTAGCGCGAGAAGCCGCCGCCGAGGTGGTCGTAGATGCCGCCGGAGGCCATGCAGTCCAGGCTGTTGACGACCATCGCCAGCACGTCGTCGTCACCGGAGTTCCGCCAGTGCCGCAGCAACGCCTCCAGCGTCATGGCCTGGGGGAACTTGGGAGCATGGCCGAATCCTCCCCAGGCGGCGTCGTACTGGCGGCGCAGCGCTCCGGCGGCGGCGGCGAGCACCTCGTGGCCGTCGGGGACGCCGCCCGACGCCGGCGGCAGGCGAGCGGCCCGATCCAGGGCCGCCGTGATGCGCTGTGCCTGATCCCGGACATCGCCGCGGCGCTCGCCCCACGCGTCGCTGACCCGCTGGAGGACGTCGCCGAACGAGGGCATCCCGTGGCGCGCCGTGGGCGGGAAGTAGGTGCCGGCGAAGAACGGCTCCCCCTCGGGTGTCAGGAAGACGGTCATGGGCCAGCCCCCGTGGCCGGTGAGCGAGGTGACCGCCTCCATGTACAGCGAGTCCACGTCGGGCCGTTCCTCGCGGTCCACCTTCACGTTCACGAACCAGCGGTTCATCAGCTCCGCCGTGGCCGGGTCCTCGAACGATTCGTGGGCCATCACATGGCACCAGTGGCAGGAGGAGTAGCCCACCGACAGCAGCATCGGCTTGTCGGCTCGGCGGGCCTCGTCGAAGGCCTCCGTGCCCCAGGGGTACCAGTCCACGGGGTTGTCGGCGTGCTGGCGAAGGTAGGGGCTCCCCTCGGCCGCGAGTCGGTTCATGCGGCGAGCATAAAGGGAGCTGGAAGCGGCCCGCACCGAGAGACACAGCGCGACCGCGCCGCCTCGAGGTTCGGCACGGCGAATCCCAGTCCCACCGAGGCACGCCCGTGCCGAAAGGTGTGCCGCTGCCGCGCCGCAGCCCCTCCCCGCGCCCTGAGGGTCGCCGACGCGGCGGGCGGCGCCGGCCGGTCGCGGCACCGGTGCCGCGCCGGATCCGCCGCTGTAGGGACAGTGACCGGCCCGGTCGGCCGGGCCGCGGTCCGGCCTGTCAGGCAGGCTGCCGCTAGCGTGGCCGGTGTGACGCGGGTGCAGGACTGGGTCGCCGGGGCGAGGCCGCGAACCCTGCCGGCCTCGCTGGCACCGGTGATCGCCGGCACGGCGAGCGCGGCCAGGCCGGGCTTCGGCTGGGGCCAGGGTCTCATCTGGTGGCGTCTGGCGCTGGCCCTGGTGGTGGCGCTGGGGTTGCAGATCGGCGTCAACTACGCCAACGACTACAGCGACGGCATGCGCGGCACCGACGACGAGCGCCGGGTGGGCCCGCGGCGCCTGGTGGGTTCGGGCCTGGCGCGCCCCGGGGCCGTGCGCAACGCCGCCGCTCTTGCCGGGCTCGTGGCGGGAGGCGCCGGTCTGGCCCTCGCCGCGGCGGCCGGCTGGGAACTGGTGATCGTCGGCGCTGCGTGTCTCGCAGCCGGCTGGTTCTACTCGGGCGGACGCCGGCCCTACGGCTACCGGGGGCTGGGCGAGGTGAGTGTGTTCATCTTCTTCGGCCTCGTGGCAGCGGTCGGAGCCGCCTTCGTGCAACTGGAGGCGATCACGGCCCGCAGCATCTGGGTGGGAGTGGGCTGCGGTTGCCTGAGCTGCGCACTGCTGGTGGTCAACAACCTGCGCGACATCGAGGGTGACGCGGCCGCCGGGAAGCGCACCCTGGCGGTCCGCATGGGAACGTCCCGGACACGCCTTCTCCACGCCGCTCTGGTGGCGGGCGCCTTCGTCGCACTGATCCCGTTGGCGCTCAGCGAGCCCTGGGCCGTGCTGGGGCTGGCAGCCTTGCCGTTCGCTGCGGCCCCGCTGGCGCGGGTGCTGCGCGGCGCCGAAGGAGTCGACCTGATCGGCGCTCTGGCCGCCACGGGCCGCCTGCTGGCCGCCTACGGCCTCACCCTCGCCGCCGGCCTCTGGGCAGCTTCGGCCCTGGCCTGAAAGAACTGCTTGCGGGGGTGGTTTCTGTTCGCAGGCGACGGTGATGGTGTTGCCTGCGCGCAGCGCCGCCCGGCGTGGCGGCTGGGGTTTGAACAGCCCGGCTTGTCGGGGTCCGTCGGTGCCGTCGGTTGGCGTGTTGGGTGGTTGGAGGGTGAGGCTGCCGTCGGGGCGTCGGGTGACTTCTTCGCCGTTGAGGTGGACGCGGATGTGGTGGCAGCGGTGGCAGAGCAGGCAGGTGTTCTCCAGGGTGGTCTCGCCGCCGTGGCACCAGTGGTCGATGTGGTGGACCTCGCAGATCTTCTCGGTGACGCGGCAGCCGATGCAGCCTCGGTCGCGGGCGACGAGTTGTTTGCGCAGCCGCGGCGAGACCTTGCGTTTGGATCTTCCAAGCAGTGTCTCGCCAGTGTGCTTGTTGAAGATGCCCGACAGGATCCTGGCGTCACATGCCAACGCCAGCACCTCGGCCGTGGTGAGGGGGGTGTCGTCGGCGAGGCGGGCGTTGACGACCCGCTCGCGGACCAAGTCGTAGTCGGCCAGCACGATCAACTCTGCGCCCATCGGCGCGCCCTTGCCGCCGGTGTGGCTGTTGCAGATCAGTTCTGCGAGCGCATCCGCGGAGCGCTGCTGTGGCGTGGGACGGTTCTTGGGGTCCTCGGCGCGGAACAACTCGTCGCCGCGGGCCAACAGCGCGGCGCGCACCCGGTTTCCGGTGAGCGGGTCGAACTGCGCGAACAGATGGAACATCCCGTCGCCCTGCTCAGCGATCGACGCCCGGCGGCGCCGCCGCTGGGAGGCCCGCCGCGCCTCGAGTTCCTGCTCACTGGTGGCGTCGTTGACCATCTGCTTGATCGTGCGGCGCAGCTGATCCTCGGGCTCGACCTCGGCGGCGTCCAGCAGCGCCCGCCGGTCCAGCGGCGCGTCGGCGGCGGCGTCGAGGATCATTCCCGCCGCCTCCGGCGTGATCGCCCCCTCGGCGAGCCTGTCGGCCACCTCGGGCGACCACTCCAGCTGCCCGGCGACCTTCACGGCCTTGCGGGCGCCGGAACGCGACCGCTTCTGATCCCGACACAGCATCTCTTCGATCGCCTTCTCGCCCTCCCGGCGAGAGATCTCGGTAATCACCTCCGCCTCGCAGGCCGCGATCGCCGCCCGCGCCCGCCCCATGCGCCCCAAGCGGTCACGCAACACCGCCAAGGTCACCTCCCGCAACGACACCGGCGGCGCGAACAACCACTCCCCCAACGACGCCCACTCCCCACCAGCACGGCCGCCGGTGCCACCAGCGGCGTCGGCGCCGGCGATGACGGCGTCCGCTTCGGCGGAACCGCGAGCGGCGAAGCCAGAACCGGTACCCGTAGTGGCCTCTCCGCTGCCCGGCTCTCGGTGACCGCGACCGCCAGCGGCGGCGTCACGGCTGGTGACGGTGCCACCGGTGCGCCTCGAGTCCTCGCCCATCTCGCCATCACCCCTTCGTTCGTTCCCGGCCCCCGCCCCTCGGCGGCGAACGCCCCTTGTCATTGCCTTTCCACAATCTAAAACACGGGTGTGACACTCTCCCAATACATGTTTGTCTAAGCGGCGAGAAAACCCCACAGTCATCTGCGGCACGACCAGAGCCGACCGGATAGCTCGCGCCGAACCCCCAGGTCAACGGACCGCGCCCTGACCCCGCATCCACCGCAGGCTGAGCGTCGGCCAGTCCCCGGCGAATCACCCCGGCTCTGGTGGAGGGTGACCTCGGAACCGAGAGTGAGCAGTGGCACAACGAGAGTCGGCGTGCCGGGCCCACCGCGCCGCATCCGTTGCACTCATGGCGAGGTCCCGATGCTGAACTCGACCCAACGAGCCAAGACAGCCTGTGGATCGACGCCCTCCCGGGCTGATTGTTGAACGTCGCCGTTTGGCGTTCGGCGGCAATCGGCAGCGAGCGCTCTGGATCGGCATCGGAGACGGCGGCACTGATCCGCGTTCGGGTGACCGGTAGGCTTAGGTCGCAATTCGAGAGTCCATCGCCATCAGAGCCGGAGGTGGATCATGCAGGCCAACGAGCGCCCCCTGCAGCGCATCACCGCCCGGCCCGATGTGTTCGGGGGCAAGCCGATCGTCCGCGACCTGCGCATCTCGTGGAGATGGTGCTGAGCCTGCTCGCCCAGGGAGTAGCTACTGACGACATCCTGGACGACTACCCGGACGTCGAGGCGGAGGACGTTCTGGCCTGCACCGCCTACGCGCACGCGGTCATCGCCCGCGACACGCTGGCCTCGGTCTCCGTCCCAGGGCGGTGAGGTTTCTGGTTGATCGCTGCGCCGGGCGACGCCACGCTCGCCTGCCTGAGGACGCAGGTGCCCGATCTGCAGAACCACCTGCAGCATCTACGCGCCGCGCGCCCGGACCTGCCCGTCGAACGGTCAACACACAGAACGCCGCTCGGCCCCATCGCATCACCCATCACATCAGAGGGCTCCGACACGGGCTCGTCGTCCCCATCGGAGCCGGGCCTCAGCCCGTAACACGGCGAGCTCCGGCGAGGCTGTCACAGGTGGCCATTAGCTTGAAGCGCCAGAGTCGGGCAAGCTGCTGATCACCCGTGTTCGAAGGAGAACCCCATGGCCAGGACGATGTACCGCACAACGTTCTACGGATTGATGAACCTCGTCGAGGACATCGATCGCGGCAGGATCGCGCTGCCCGACATCCAGCGCCCCTTCGTGTGGAAGCCTGTGCAGGTCCGCGACCTGTTCGACTCCATGTACCGGGGCTTCCCCGTTGGGACGCTGATGTTCTGGGAGACCGGCGCTGAGGCGGGTATCCGGCAGATCGGCGGCGGTGACGGCGACGGCGTGCCCAGGCTCCTGATCGTCGACGGCCAGCAGCGGCTCACCTCCCTGTACTCGGTGCTGCAAGGCAAACCTGTATTGGACGCCCGCTTCAAGCAGAAGCGCATCAAAATCGCCTTCCGGCCCGAGGATGAATCCTTCGAGGTCAGCGACGCGGCGATTCGACGTGATCCGGAATACATCGCCGATGTCACGGCGCTGTGGGGCGACCGTTACCGCTCTGTCGTCAGGGAGTTCCTGGCGCGCCTCGCGGCACACCGGCAGGCCGGCTCGGAGCTGCCCGAGCCGAACTGGGACGCGCTGCATGACCGGCTCGAGGACCGCATCGACAGGGTCCGCGACCTCCGCGACTTCCAGTTCCAGGCTCTCGAACTGACGGGCAACGCCGACGAGGAACAGGTCGCGGACATTTTCGTCCGCGCCAACTCCAAGGGCGTGCAACTCAAGCAGGCCGACTTCATCCTGACGCTCATGTCCGTGCATTGGGAGAAGGGCAGGGTCCAGATCGAGCAATTCTGCCGAGACGCCGTCGCGCCTGCTGGCAGCGGCGCCTCGCCCAGGAACCCCTTCATCGACCCGAAGCCCGATCAGATGCTGCGGGTCGCGGTCGGCTTGGCGTTTCGGCGCGCCCGCCTCGAATACGTCTACAGCATCCTGCGCGGCAAGGACCTCGAGACTGGCGACATCTCCGCTCTGCGGCGCACTGGGCAGTTCGAGCGGCTGCAGAGAGCCGTGGACCAAGCGCTCGACCTCGGCAACTGGCACGAGTTCCTGAAGTGCCTGACCCACGCGGGGTTCCGCAGCGGTCGAATGATTACCAGCGAGAGTGCCGTGCTCTTCAGCTACCTGCTGTGGTTGATCGGCAGGTGCGACTTCGGCCTCGACCGCAGGAGGCTGCGCGGTGTAATCGGCCGCTGGTTCTTCATGGCACAGACGGCGGGCCGTTACACCGGATCGCCCGAGACCTTGCTGGAAGGTGACCTCAGGCGACTCGAAGCCGCGTCCAAGGACGGCGAGACGTTCTGCGGCGAGTTGGACCGCATAATTCGTGCCACCTTCACCCGCGACTACTGGGAGGTCTCCCTGCCGGAGCGGCTCGACACGTCGTCGTCCCGATCGCCGGTGCTCTCGGCGTACCTTGCGGCGCTGAACCTTCTGGACGCCGAGGCCCTGCTGAGCAACCTGCGGATCCGCGACCTGAGCGATCCGCTGCGCGCCGCGCCGCGCTCGCTGGAGCGCCACCACCTGTTCCCCAAGGCCCATCTGGCAGCGAAGGGCATCACGCGGCTCCAAGAGACGAACGCCATCGCCAACATGGCCTTCCTGGACTGGCCGGACAACGCCGCCGTCGGTCCGGAGGATCCGCGTGCCTACTGGCCCGCAATGAGCGCGGCGATGGATCCTGCACGGCTCGAGCGGCAGATGTACTGGCACGCCTTGCCTGTGGGATGGGAGCAACTGGACTACCCGACCTTCCTGGCGAGGCGCCGCAGACTCCTGGCGATGGTGGTGAGAGACGGTGTCGAGCAACTCTGGGACGCGGGATCCTCCGCTCCGCCTGCAGGAGGGGTCGACGAACTGCTGAAACTCGGAGAGTCGCAGACGCTGGAGTTCAAGTCCTCGGCGCGCTGGAACAGCCACACAGGGGGCGTCGACAAGCGCCTCGAGCACGTCGTTGTCAAGACCGTCTGCGGGTTTCTCAACGCGGCGGGCGGCAAGCTGCTCATCGGCGTGAAGGACGATGCCGAAGTGTTGGGAGTCGATGCCGACATGGAGACCCTGGGGCGCAAGGCTGACAAGGACGGCTACGAGCTCTTCCTGCGCCAGCTGCTCGAGAACTCACTGTCGGTTCCCACTGCCGGGATTGTGCACATCGGTTTCGATCACATCGGAGGCGTCGAAATCTGCGTCGTCACCGTCGCCTCGTCCGGGAAGCCCGTGTTCGCCAAACCGCTCGAGGGCGGTGCTGGCCACATTGAGTTCTGGCTCCGGGTGGGCAACGCCACGAGGCAGCTTCACGGTGACGACATGCTCGACTACAAGAACAGCCATTGGGGCGACTGAGAAAGACGCCGGCCCCTGGCTGCGGGGTGGCTTCTCGGACGAGGCTCCTCGGGCGCTGCGGGTGGCGGTGAGGAGTTGGGCGATCCCGCCGCTGAGGAGGTTCTGGTCCACCTCGTCGAAGCTGGCGGCCATCAGCTGCTCAACGAGCCGTTCCGGCGGCGGCAGCAAGCGCAGCGAGTCCGGCCGCTAACCTAGCCGCCGTTGAGTGCGAGCAGCTGGCGGAGGTCGTCTTCGTCGGAGATGTCTGCTGGCCAGCCGTAGGCGGCGGCCACGGCCTCGTCGAGGGCTTGGTGGGCGTCGGCGAGCCATTGCGGGCGGGTGTTGTAGAGGTTCGTCAGGGTGCGTTTCTTGAGTTCTTTCGCTGCCTGCTCGTCGCGAGGAACGGGCCGCTTCGGATAGCCGGGGACCGGCTCGTCGGCCCACTCGACCCACTCAGGCGGGTTGAGCCAGCGGTCGCGCAGCTCGACGAGACGCCGGGCTCTCGTGGCTATGGCCGCAGAACGGGGGTCGGACGCGTACTCGGTCGCCGGGACAGCCGGCGCGAGGCTGGCGGGGAACGGGAACGTCGCGAAGGTGGATGTCGGCGTGTAGCGAGGGTCGTTGCCTTTGCCGAGCCATGTGCCGAGGCGGAGAGACCAGATCTCGTGGAACCGGCTGTGCAGGATCCCGAATGTCGTGTCGTCGTCACGGGCGATCACGATCAGCTGATGATCGGGACAGATCCGCGCATCGAGCCAGGCGAACAGGCGGTGCTTGGCGACGGTCGGCGTCGCGATGTACCGCGACAGGCCGTCGAGCGCCGCCCGCATCTGTCGCATCCACTGGATCTCGCCGATCCACACCGACACGCGCGCCAACTCGGCGGCGTAGGGGTTGACCTCGATTCCCTTCACGTTGGCCGGGCCGATCTCGGACCAGTCCAACGCCGCCCTTGACACCACATCAATGTCCGATCGCTCCAGCGGCAGAGCGTCACTGTCAGCGAACAGCCCGCCGTTGAACCAAGGCACCGGTTCGAAACCGACGCCGCCGCCGTGGGCCATCGCTTCGAACGCTGTTGGTCCAGTTGGTGCGGATGCGGAACCGCACCATGTCCGAGACGATCAACAGCGGCGGGTTCTCCAGCGCCAGCGCGTCCTGCCGGAGCTGATCGAACGCCGCGTCGAGGTCCTTCCCCTTCGCCTTGTACTCCCAGGCGCAGCAGTGGCGCTTCCAGACATCGGCTCAGCCGTCGCCGCCGGTGTCCTTGTGCGCCCCCGCTCAAAGCAGTACGACCCGCCGATCGGGTCGACGTCCGCGGGCTTGGGCTCGCCCAGCAACTCGCAAAGGTCGAGGAAATGCTGCTGCGACGCGGAGCGCTCCGTCAACGTGGAGGCTCGCCACTTGCTGATGAACTCGTCCGGCGTCATGGCCGCAAGCAGGGTAGCCAGTCATACTGACACGCCTCGAGATCAACCAAGCCGACCGCAGGTACCGAGGGCATCCGATCTCGGGGAGCGCGCGGCAACGACTACGGGACAGTCGATGTCCAAGAGGGCGAGTAGCGCTCTGACCTGCAAATTCGTCTGATAGTCCGAGTCCGCACCCCGCCGCCAGATCCAGAGCCTCGCTCCGTGCCCAGCGAGATGCCTCGTCCGCACGATCGCCCCCGATCGGTTGAGTTCCCGAGAGTTGGCTGACCCGACCGCGAAAGCGCCGAGCAGACCACCTGCGCAATGCCCGGGGCGGTTCATCCGGTCACCGCCCAGCCGGCGGTACCACTTCGCCGATGGCGTCGAAGACCGTCGTCGGAGTTGGCCGAGTCGCTGGACCGGGTGCTTGTCCCGATCGACAGCGACCAGCATCGTCGCGCCGATGCGATGCGCCCGAGCGAGGTGCATGCAGTCGTAAGCCGGGTGGTCGGGCACCAGCGCCAGAAGAGCCGCAGCGGCGGCAACGTTCTCGTCGCCGCCCTAGCGCACCGGCATGTCCGGCACGTTCGCCAGAAGGATGCCCCAGCCTGTAGTGTGGCATTGATTGAAAATTAACAGAGATAGATAGAATAGTTGCTCATGGCAGGCGAAGTCCGCGCCAGGGGGCGGCTCGGGCTAGCCTGTCGCGTCGACGCGAGGCGGCGGCCGGGCCGCGGGAGGGGAGGCGACTGTGAGCACGCTGGCCGATGTGGATCCTGCTGTGGCGTACCCTGCCACCGAGACCGTGCCTGAGTCGCCGCGGCACTCGCGGGCACGCTTTCTCGCCTACGGCGCCCTGAGCGCGCACTTCGCGGGGCAGCGGGACTGCTTCGTGGGCCAGGACCTCAACGTGTACTACCGCCCGGCGCCGCGCACGGCGTTCGTCGCCCCCGACGTGCTGGTGTGCTTCGGCGTCGAGGCCGGCACCATCGAGGACGACGTCAGCTACCGACTCTGGGACGCGGGGGCACCGCCGGCGTACGTCCTGGAGATCGCCTCGGAGAAGACCCACGAGAGGGACTTGGAGTACAAGCCCGACATCTACTTGGAGGTCGGCGCCCGCGAGTACTGGCGATTCGACCCCTCCGGCCTGGGCCTGTTCACCCCGACGCTGCAGGGCGATCGCCGGGCCGGGGACGCCTGGGCGCCGATCCAGGTGCGCCCCGACGGCGACGGCCGCCTCAGCGGCCACAGCGCCGTCTTGGGCCTGGACCTGCACGCCGAAGACCGCCGCCTGCGCTTCCGAGACCCCCGGACCGGCCGATGGCTCCCCGACCCCGAGGACCTCCAGCACACACTCAACCTCACCCGCCAACAGCGAGACGCCGTCGAGGCCCGAGCCATAGCCGCCGAGGCGGAAATCGCCGCCCTGCGCGCCCGACTGAACGACCAGACGTAGCCCCGAGCCTCGCCTCCGCTGGGTGCTCGCGGGCATCTTCGACGTTCGGAGTCGGTGGACGACCGCCGCGAGTCACTGAGAGGCCTCCCGTGCCTTGAACGGCAGGACATATTGAACGGCGTGGTCCCTCGGGGTTGGCGCCTCAGGCGTGGCGCGTGGCGGTGAGGAGTTGGGTGATCCCGCCGCTGAAGACGTGGTGCTCCACGTCGCTGAAGCCAGCGACTCCCAGGAGGTTCGCCAGCTCTACCGTCGGCGGCAGCAGGCGAAGGGACTCGGGCAGGTAGCGATACGCGGCGCGGTTCGACAGGAGTCCGCCGATGATCGGGACGACCCGTCCGAAGTAGAGGCGATGACCCCAGCGAAGCGCCCGGCGGCGCGGCTCGGACACTTCGAGGAGGGCGATCCGACCGCCGGGTCGCACGACGCGGGCCGCCTCGGTGAAGAACCTCTCCAGGTCTGCCAGGTTGCGCAGTGCGAATCCGCAGACGGCCCCGTCGACGGTTCTGTCGCCCAGCGGGAGACGCAGCACGTCGGCGCGCACCAGGGGAGCGGAGGTGTTGGCGCAGCGCAACATCCCGGCGGAGAAGTCCAAGCCCACGGCCCTGTGGCCCGCCCGCTCGAGTTCACCGCAGAAATCGCCGGTCCCGCAGGCCAGGTCGGCCACGAGCGCGGTCGCCGTCAGGTTCAGCAGCCGGACGCTGCGGCGGCGCCAGCGGCGGTCCAGCCCGAAGGTCAGCAGGCGGTTCAGCAGGTCGTAGCGCCGCGCCGCCCGGTCGAACATGCGCTCCACGGCACGCTCCCGGCCGGCGCCGAAAAGATCCTCGGATTCGCCGCGTCCGGCGGCCCGGGTACTCATTGCTGATCCCTGAGCCTGTGTCGTGCGCTCGTCGGCGGGACGAGCCGGACGTCTCCAGCTCTGGATTCCGGCTTTCGCCGGAATGACGGTCGGGTGGTCGTCGGCACCTGTCGATCAGCGGAACCAGGTCCGGTAGTGCTGACGGCTCATGGGGTGCAGTAACAGGCCGGCGAGGGCGATCGCCAGCAGCAGCCCGATCAGGTCCCAACCAGAGAACTCGTCCAGCATTCCGAGCACTTCCCCCACCACGTCCATGAGGGCGTAGAGGCCTGCCAGCCAGTACCCGTGTCTGCGTTCCCGGACCAGTCCTGCGGCGCCGGCGAAGGCGATCAAGCCGGTCAGGAAGAGGAAGACGCCCAACGGATGGCCGATGGAGATGAGACCCCGCAGGATGCCGAAGAAGGCGGTGATGTAGAGGAGCAGCACCGCGATCTGCAGGGTCTGCGGCAGCGAGGGGTTGGTCCAGCGGAATCGGCTCATGTCACCAGTCTGCTCGCTCCTCGTGACGACTCGCCGCCATGGGGCATCCCGACCGGCACCGAGGACGATCTCAGAGTGCGGCGGCGTAGGCCCGGTCAGTGTGGTGGCGCCGGAGGCCGAGGCGCTCGTAGACGGCGTTGGCCGCGCGGTTGTCGGACTCTACGTACAGCATGGCGGTGGCCGAACCCCGGCTGTGCAGGTGGGCGAGGCCGGCGAGGGTGAGCGGTGCGCCGATTCCCCGGCCCTGGAAGTCCGGATCGACCGCAATCACGTAGATCTCGCCCACGGCGACGTCGTCGGGGGGTGGGCCGCCCGCCGGGTGGACCTTGGTCCAGCAGAAGCCGGCCAGGCACCCCTCGCGCTCGTGCAGCAGGAAGCCGGCAGGGTCGTACCAGGGCTCGGATTGGCGCTCCCGCAGGTCTGCCGCCGTCATGTCACCCTGCTCGGGGTGCCAGCTGAAGGCCCGCCGGTTCAGCGCCAGCACCGCCGGCGCGTCGCCAGGCTCGAACGGGCGCACCGCCAGATCTGATGGCGGCGCCGGCAGCGGGCACCGCAACTGCCAGAGATCGCGGTAGGGCGTGAAGCCCCAGCGGACCACCAACTCGTCGTCACCGGTCGCCACATGGCCGATCCAGAGCCGGCAGGTCCCGCCGCCACCTGCCCGCACCGTCTCCACCGCGGCCGCCAGTTCACGTTCCAGCCCCCCGGTGCCCAGAGCCGGCCGCTCGGTCGCCGGTACCTCGATCGTCCAGGTCACATCGCCTTCACCGGGCCCGGAGATCTGGATCGCCACCGGCTCGGAGGCTAGCGGGCCCCCGCCGCGGTGAGCGCCCCTGCAGCCGGCGTGAACGGTCTCTCCCCCGCCGTGCGAGCCATCCGAGGCCCGCCGCAGCGATGATCGGATCGCCGGAACCCCGGCGGCGGAGCGCTACCGTTGCCGGCGTGGGTCGTCCACGTTCGCCCCGGGGCCGTGCGCGGGAGACGCACGAACGTCTGAAGCACGAGTACCCCGACGCGGACTGCGCGCTCACGCACGACTCGCCCTACCAGTTGATCGTGGCCACGATCCTCTCGGCCCAGTGCACCGACGAGCGCGTCAACATGGTCACACCCGCGCTGTTCGAGCGCTGCCCGACTCCGGAGGATCTGGCGGCCTGCGATCCCGGCGAGGTGGAGCAGATCATCCACTCCACCGGCTTCTTCGCGGCCAAGACACGCAACCTGATCGCCATGGCCGACCGGCTGGTCCGCCTCCACGGCGGGGAGGTGCCGACGACGATGCGCGAGCTCACAGCCCTGGCCGGCGTGGGGCGCAAGACGGCCAACGTGGTGCGCAGCGTGGCCTTCGACCTGCCGGGCCTGCCCGTGGACACCCACGTCGGGCGATTGTCGCGGCGCCTCGGTTTGACGACGCAGACCGACCCGGTCGCCGTCGAGAAGGAGTTGAACCCCATGGTCCCCGCGGCCGAGCGGGGCGATTTCAGCATGCGGCTGATCCTGCACGGCCGGCAGGTGTGCGGGGCGCGCCGGGCGGACTGCGGGGGCTGCGTGTGCAACGATTTCTGCCCGTCCGCCTTCGCAGTCTGAGCATGCGCCGCGCCCTTGAGGAGCCTGCCGCCCGTCGCGGGCTACGCCGCCTGCGGCCCCGGCCCCGTCGCCGCAGCGAGACCGCTGAGCGTGGGGGGACCGGTAGGGTCGCCGCGGTGGCGGATACGGCGAGTCTGCTGGCCCTGATCGACGCGCGCGGCATGGCCGAGGTGCCGCTCCCGGAGATCCAGGACACCGCGCCGCCGGGGGTCCTGGAGGCGGTGCGCGGGATCATCGGCGAGGTGCGACGCAACGGCGACGCTGCGCTGAGGCACATGGCCCGGCGCTTCGACGGGGCCACGTTGGAGGACCTGGCGGTGCCGCCGGCGGCGTGTGCCGCCGCTCTGGAGAGCCTGGAGCCCGCGGTGCGCGACGCCCTCGAGGTGGCGGCGGAGCGGATCGAAGAGTTCCACCGCACCCTGCGCGAACCCGACCACGTCTGGTCCCGTGAGGGTCTGACGGTGCGGTCCCTGCAGATTCCCGTGGATCGGGCAGGCCTGTACGTGCCCGGCGGGAGGGCCGCCTACCCGTCGACGGTGCTCATGACGGCGATACCCGCGCGGGTTGCCGGCGTGGCCAGCCTGGCGCTCTGCGTGCCTCCCCGCCCCGACGGCACCGTGGCGCCGGTGACGCTGGCCGCCGCCGCGCTGGCAGGCATCCAGGAGGTGTACGCGGTCGGTGGCGCCGGCGCCGTGGCGGCGCTGGCCTACGGCACCGGGACGATCCCGCGGGTCGACCTCATCGCCGGGCCCGGGAACGTCTACGTGGCGGTGGCGAAGCAGGAGGTGGCAGGAGTGGTCGGCGTGCCCTCGGCATTCGCAGGCCCCTCGGAGGTGGTCGTGGTGGCTGACCGCTCGGCGCCCGCGGAGTTGGCCGCGCTGGATCTGATCGTGCAGGCCGAGCACGGCCCCGACGGCATGGCCTGCCTGCTGACCTGGGATCCCGACGTCGCCGAGGCGGTGAGCGCAGCGGTGGCGGCGGCCGCCGCGACGGCCCCGCGTCGGGCTGAGATCGAGGCCACCCTGTCCTCTTCCGGCTACGCCATCGTCGTGGAGGACCAGCAGCGGGCCGCGGAGGTCGTGAACCGGATCGCCCCCGAACACCTGCAACTGATGGTCGCCGAACCCGATGAACTGGTGCCGCTGGTTCGCCACGCCGGGGCCATCTTCTGCGGCCAGCACGCGCCGGCCTCGCTGGGGGACTACCTGGCCGGCCCGTCACACGTCCTGCCCACCGGGCGGACGGCGCGCTTCGCCTCGGCACTGGGAGTGGCGGACTTCTGCCGCAAGACGCACGTCATCTCCGCCGACGAGGACGCCCTCCTGAGCCTCGGACCGGCGGTCGAGACGCTGGCGACCGCCGAGGGGCTGCCGGCGCACGCCGCCTCGGTGCGACGGCGCCTGGACCGCCTGCGCGGCGAGGATCCCGCGGGAAGGCGTCCGTGAACGAGCCTCGGCCCCGCCGGGAGGTGGCGGGGATGAAGGGCTACCACTCGGCCCAGGTGGACGTCCGGGTGCGCCTCAACACCAACGAGTCCCCCGACGCGCCCCCCGAGGGCTTCAGCAAGGCCCTCGCGGAGAAGCTGGCGGGAATCGACTGGAACAGGTACCCGTCGCGATCGGCCGCCGAACTGCGGTCCGGGATCGCCGACCTGCACGGCACGTCGCAGGAGAACGTCTTCGCCGCCAACGGATCCAACGAGGTGATCCAGACCCTGCTGCTGACCTACGCCGGTCCGGGGCGGCGCGTGGGCCTGTTCTCACCGACCTACGCGCTGCACGCCCACATCGCCCGCGTCGTCGGCTCGGAGGTCATCACGGCGCGGCGCGGACCGGACTTCCGCGTCGGCGCCGGCGCGGCCGCCCGGTTCGCCGCCGCCGAGCAGCCGGACGTGCTGTTCCTCTGCTCACCCAACAACCCGACCGGCACCGTCGATGATCCCGAGACGGTTCAGGCGGCCCTCGAGGCGGTCGCGGGCTACGGTGGGCTCCTCATCACCGACGAGGCCTACGTCCAGTTCGCCGGGCGCGAGCCCGGGAGTTTCAGCGCGGTCGACCTCTTGGCGGAGGACGCGCCGCTGGTGGTCTGCCGCACCTTCTCCAAGGCTTGGGCGCTGGCCGCCGTGCGGCTGGGCTACGCCCTGGCGCCGGCGCGCATCACCGAGGAGCTGCACAAGGTGGTGCTGCCGTACCACCTCGACGTGATGACCCAGGAGATCGGCCTGCTCTGCCTGCAGGACGCGGCAGCCGCCGACCGGCGGGCCGCCGGCATCGTCGCCGAGAGGGAGCGCCTGGCGGCCGGCCTGGCGGTGCTACCCGTGGACCAGTGGCCCTCGGGCGCCAACTTCATCCTCTTCCGTGCCCACGAGCGCGACGGCGCGGCCACCTGGCGCGAACTTGTGGAGCGTTCGGTCCTGGTGCGGGATTGCAGCTCCTGGGAGGGCCTCTCCGGCTGCCTGCGCGTCACCGTCGGCACGCCCCGGGAGAACGCGCTCTTCCTGGAGGCTCTGGGGGACGTTCTGCGCTGAGCCGTCCGAGCGCCGGAGCCTGCTGCGATACTGCACAGTGCCGGCGAGACCGGTCCGGGACGAGCCATCGAGGAGGAGCCGTGAGCGAGCGGCAGTCGCGACGGCAACGCAGCACCACCGAGACGAACATCAGCATCGACCTGCACGTGGACGGGGACGGGCGGAGCGAGGTGTCCACCGGCCTGCCTTTCTTCGACCACATGCTGGCGCAGTTGGCCCGTCACGGCGGCTGGAGCCTCACCGTGTCGGCGCAGGGCGATCTGGATGTGGATTCCCACCACACCGTGGAGGACACGGGCATCCTGCTGGGGCAGTGCTTCGCCGAGGCGCTCGGCGACAAGCGCGGGGTGCGCCGGTTCGCCGCCGCGGCGGTTCCTCTCGACGAGGCGCTCGTGAACGTGTCGCTGGACCTCTCGGGCCGCCCGTTCCTGCACTACGAGGTGGACCCGCCCGGCGAGAAGATCCTGGGTGACCCCCCGTTCGACCCCCAGCTCATGGAGGAGTTCTGGCGGGCGTTCGTGGTGGCCGCGGGCATCACGCTGCACCTGGTGCTGGTGCGCGGCCGCAACACCCACCACATCCTGGAATCCGCCTTCAAGAGCGTGGCGCGCAGCCTGCGCGACGCCGTGCGTCTCGAGGGCTCGGACGTGCCCTCCACGAAGGGCACGCTCTGAGAGCGCCCGGGGGCCGCGGTGCCGGGAGCGTGAGCGAGCCGCGACGCCCACTCGTTGCCGTTCTGGACTACGGCATCGGCAACCTCCGTTCCGCCCAGAAGGGCCTCGAGCGCGTCGGCGCCGAGGCGCACCTCACGGCGGAGCCGGGGTTGATCAGGCGCGCCGACGGGCTGGTGCTGCCGGGGGTCGGCGCCTTCGGCCCCTGCATGGCGGCGCTCGAGGCGGCGGGTCTGGATGTCGAGGCGCGCCGGGCCACCGACGCCGGGGTGCCGTTCCTGGGCATCTGCATCGGTATGCAGATGCTCTTCGAGGGCTCCGAGGAGGCCCCCGGGCGGGCGGGCCTGGGCTTCCTAACCGGGCAGGTGCGCAGGTTGCCCGACGGCCTCAAGCGGCCCCAGATGCAGTGGAACCAGCTGCAGGTGCAGCGACCGGATCCGCTGCTGGTCGGCCTCCGCGGTGCCTGGGTCTACTTCGTGCACTCGTACGCGCCGGAGCGCTCCGAGACGACGGTCGCCACCTGTGACTACGGCGGCCCCGTGACCGCGGTCGCCGCCTCCGGCGCCGTGCGGGGCGTGCAGTTCCACCCCGAGAAGTCGGGAGCCGAAGGATTGCGGCTGCTGGCCAACTTCGTGGCGACGCTGGCGGTCACCTGATGCTGCTGTTCCCGGCGATCGATCTGCGAGGTGGGCGCTGCGTGCGGCTCTACCAGGGTGATTTCGCGGCCGAGACCAGCTATGCGGAGGACCCTGCGGCGGTGGCGGCGGCGTTCGCGGCGGCCGGCGCCCCCTGGCTCCACGTCGTGGACCTCGATGCGGCGCGCACCGGCGAACTCACCAACCTGGCGCAGGTGACCGAGATCGTGGCGGTCGCCGGCGTGCCGGTGCAGTACGGCGGGGGAGTCCGCTCGGCGGATGCCGCGGCGCGGCTGGCCGACGCCGGTGTGGCCCGAGTCGTCATCGGGACCGCCGCTCTCGAGTCGCCGAGGCTGGTCGGCGAGATCGCCGCCCGGCAGCCGGTCGCCCTCGGGTTCGACGTGCGCGGGCGGGAGGTGGCAGTCCGCGGCTGGCAGGCCGCCGGTGGCGGGAACCTCGCCGAGGTGCTGGCGGCGGCACCCGAGGCGGACGCCGTGGTCGTGACCCAGATCAGCGCCGACGGCACCCTCGGAGGCCCGGACATGGAGTTGCTGGCCGAGACGCTGGCCGCCACCGCGACCCCGCTGATCGCCTCGGGGGGTGTCGGTGACCTGCAGGATCTGCGCGGCCTTGCCGCCCTGACGGTCAATGGGCGGGTCCTGGCCGGCGCCATCGTGGGGCGCGCTCTGTACGAGCGGACCGTGGACCTGGCCGAAGCGCTCGCCGTGCTCGCATCCGGGACCCGGGCGAAACCATGGTGAATCCCATCGTCGTCCGCATCATCCCCTGCCTGGACGTGGACGCCGGGCGGGTCGTCAAGGGCGTGGAGTTCGTGGACCTGCGCGACGCCGGCGACCCTGTCGAGCTGGCCGCCCGCTACGATGCCGAGGGCGCCGACGAACTCGTCTTCCTGGACATCACCGCTTCCTCCGACGCCCGCGAGGTGATGCTGGAGGTGGCCCGCCGCACTGCCGAGGAGGTCTTCATCCCCTTCACCGTGGGCGGAGGGATCCGCAGCACCGACGACGCCCGGCGCCTGCTGCGCGCCGGCGCCGACAAGGTCTCGGTGAACACCGCGGCGGTGGCCCGGCCGGCGCTGGTGGCCGAGATCGCCGAGGAGTTCGGCAGCCAGTGCGTGGTGGTGGCCATCGACGCCCGGCTGCGTCCCTCCGGCGGTTTCGAGGTGGTCACGCACGGGGGTCGGCGCCCGACCGAGCTCGACGCGGTGGAATGGGCGGCGCGCGCCGAGCGGCTCGGAGCCGGCGAGATCCTGCTGACGTCCATGGACCGCGACGGCACGAAGGAGGGCTTCGACCTGCCGCTGACACGGGCTGTCAGCGACGCCGTCAACGTCCCGGTGATCGCCTCGGGAGGGGTCGGAACCCTCGATCACCTCGCCGAGGGGGTCGCCGCCGGCGCCGACGCGGTGCTGGCGGCGTCCATCTTCCACTTCGGCGAGCACAGCATCGCCGAGGCCAAGGAGGCGTTGGCCGCCGCGGGGGTGCGGGTTCGGCCCGCTTCCGGCGCCGGCGCGAGCTAGCGTCACGTCGTGTCCTCTTCGGTGAACTCCCCCTCGACCCTCGGCGCAGCGGCCCCGGAATCCGACGACAAGCTTCCGGTCAAGATGCTCAACGACCGGATCATGGTGAGCATCGGCGCCACCGAGGGTGAGCGGCGCTCCTCGGGGGGCATCCTGATTCCCGCCACCGCGCAGGTGGGGAAGCGGCTGACCTGGGCGGAGGTCATCGCCGTGGGTCCCAACGTGCGGTCCATGGAGGCCGGCGACAGGGTGCTCTTCAATCCCGAGGACCGCTACGAGGTGGAGGTCCGCGGCACCGACTACATCATCCTGCGCGAGCGTGACGTGCATGCCGTGGCGGCCGAGCGCCTCGAGGAGGGCAGCACCGGTCTGTACCTCTGAGTTGCGGGCCGCCGGCGGCGACCGACCGAACCGCGCCGAGCGCCTCGAGGAGGGCAGCACCGGTCTGTATCTCTGAGCCCACCGCCCGGCGATCACCGCGGCGTGCGCGCGCCGCGCCTCTAGCATGAACGGGATGACCGTCGCCACCCCCATCACGCCCGCGGCGGGCGCCCTCGAGGCGGTCACCTACAAC
>JAPOVS010000068.1 GCA_026708055.1 bacterium
CGTCGCCACCCCCATCACGCCCGCGGCGGGCGCCCTCGAGGCGGTCACCTACAACGACGACGGTCTGGTGCCTGCCGTCGTCCAGGACATCGAGTCGGGCGCGGTGCTGATGCTGGCCTGGATGGACGCCGAAGCGCTCCGGCGCACGCTGGCGACAGGCAGGACCTGGTTCTGGAGCCGATCCCGCCGGGAGTACTGGTGCAAGGGCGAGACCTCCGGGGACCGGCAGTTCGTGCGCGAAGCCTCCTACGACTGTGACGGGGACACGCTGCTGTTCAAGGTCGTCCAGGAGGGCCGCGGCGCCTGCCACACCGGCGAGCGCTCCTGCTTCTTCACGTCCTTCGCCGGCTGAGAGGCCGTGAACGCCCGGCCCAGCAGGCAGGAGTTCGGCCGCCTGGCGGCACACCACCGGGTGGTGCCGGTCTGGCGCGAGCTGCTCGCCGACCTGATCACGCCGGTGGCCGCCTTCTCGCGCATCGTCGGCGACGAGCCCGGTTTCCTGCTGGAGTCCACCGAGCGCCAGAACCGGTGGAGCCGCTTCTCGTTCATGGGATGCCGGCCTCGAGCCCGGATCGTCGCCCGGGGGCGGCGGCTGACCATCAGCGGTGACGACCTGGGGCCGGTCCCGATCGACGAGGGGGTCCTGGCGGCACTCGACGTGATCCTCGAACGCTTCCGCTCGCCGGCCATCGAGGGGCTGCCGCCGCTGCACTCCGGGGTCGTCGGCTATCTGGGCTACGACGTGGTGCGAGAGGTGGAGCGGCTCCCGAACCCGCCGGCCGACGACGTCGGGATGCCGGATGCGGTGCTGGACGTGATCGGCCGGTTCGTGGCCTTCGATCACTGGCGCCAGCGGGTGCTGCTCATCCATAACGTGATCCTGCCGCCCGAACCCACCGGGCAGGTGCTGGACGACGCCTACGAGGAGGCTCTGGAGTCGCTCGAGGAGTTGGCCCGCGCCGGGGCGCGACCCCAGCCCGAACCCCTGCTGGAGCCCCCCGGCGACCGGGATCCGCTGCCGGAGGTGTCCGCCGGCATGACTCCCGAGGACTACTGCGCGGCGGTGCGCGCCGCCAAGGAGCACATCCTGGAGGGCGACATCTTCCAGGTGGTGCTGTCGGAGCGCTTCGACTTCGAGCTAGAGGCCGACCCGTTCCAGCTCTACCGGGCGCTGCGCCAGATCAACCCCAGCCCGTACATGTACTTCCTGCGTCACCCCGAGGCAACGCTCGTCGGCAGCTCGCCCGAGCCGATGGTGCAGCTGCGCGACGGGCGGGTCACCTCCCGCCCCATCGCCGGCACCCGGCCCCGGGGGGCCGACGAGCGCGAGGACCGGCGCCTCGCGGGCGAGCTCGCCGAGCACCCCAAGGAGTTGGCCGAGCACCTCATGCTGCTGGATCTGGCGCGCAACGACGTGGGCCGGGTGGTGCGGCCCGGCACGCTGGGCACCGACGAACAAATGACGCTGGAGTACTACAGCCACGTCATGCACCTCACCTCGCAGGTCTCCGGCGAGTTGGCATCCGGGCACAGCCCCGTGGACGTGCTGCGAGCGACCCTTCCGGCGGGAACGGTCTCCGGCGCGCCCAAGGTGCGCGCCATGGAGATCATCGACGACCTCGAGCCCACCCGGCGAGGCCCCTACGCGGGCGTCGTGGGTTACCTCGACTTCTCCGGCAACCTCGACACGGCCATCTGTATCCGCACCGTGGCGGTGCGCGACGGGCGCGCCCACCTGCAGGCCGGCGCGGGCATCGTGGCCGACAGCGTGCCGGAGGACGAAGAGCGCGAATGCCGGGCCAAGGCGCGAGCGCTGCTGGCCGCCGTCCACGCGGCGCGCATCATGACCCGCAGCGCCGAGGCTTCCGGAGGGCAGCGATGACGGTCTCGGAGCGCTACCGCGCCGACTACGAGGCGCTGCGCCACGGCGCCGGCGGCGTCACGGTGGCCCGCGACGTCCTGGTGGTCACCGGGCCCGACGCGGCGAGCTTCCTGCAGGGTCAGCTCAGCCAGGACGTGGCCGCGCTGGCGCCCGGCGAGGTGACGTCGTCGCTGCTGCTGCAGCCCGACGGCAAGCTGCACAGCCTCCTGCGGGTCAGCCGCGCCGGCCCGGACCGGTTCGTCTGCGACCTGGCAGCCGGCGCCGGTGAAGCCGCGCTGGCACGCCTCGAGCGTTTCAAGCTCCGTGTCGACGTCGACCTGGAACTGCATCGCCTCTCCATGCTGGCCGTGCGGGGCCCGGCCGCGCCCGCGCTGCCCATGGGCGCCGCGGACTCTCCGGCAGCGGACGCGCCCGGCGATGCGCCGGCCGGCAGGGACGACCGGCGAGCCCCCGTCGTGGCGGCGCCGGTGCGTTGGGGGAGCCTGCCCGGCTGGGATCTCGTGGCCGGGCAGGTGGCGCCGCCGCCGGGCACAACCCTCTGCGGCGCCGACGCGCTCGAGGCCGTGCGGATCGAATCGGGAGTGCCCGCCGCCGGCCGCGAGCTGACCGAGGGGCTCATACCGGCCGAGTCGGGCATCGTCGCCGAGACCGTGAGTTTCACGAAAGGCTGCTTCGTGGGCCAGGAACTGGTCGCCCGGATCGACAGCCGCGGCGGCCGGACGCCGCGGCGGCTGCGCGGCGTGGTTCTGGAGGACGCCGAGCCCCCTGCGACCGGCGCACCGCTGATCGATGCGGACGGCAAGCCGCTCGGCCGCATCACCAGCAGCGCCTTCTCACCCACCTTCGAGGCCGTTGTCGCCCTGGCCTACGTGCACCGCCGCGTCGAGCCGCCTGCGCTGGCGCGTCTCGACGGCGACGACGGGCGGTCGTGCGAGATCAGGGTGCTGCCGCTGGTGCCGTGAGCACCGCCGGGGGCCGGGGCGCGCGGGAGGGCGCCCGGCGCGCCGCGCTGCTACACGTGGTCGTCGAACCGGTGCCTGCCGGCCGGTAGGGTCGCGGCGTGTTCGTCAAGATCTGCGGCATCACCAGCGAGGAGGACGGCCTCCTGGCCGTGGCGATGGGCGCCGACGCGGTCGGGTTTCTCTTCGCCCCTTCGCCGCGGCGGGTCTCGCCCGCCACCGCCGGCGAGATAGCCCGGCGGCTGCCGCCGGAGATTCTCACCGTGGGTATCTTCCGCAACGAGGATCCGCGCAGCGTGGTGCGCATCGCCAACGGGGCGCGCCTGCGCGCCGTGCAGCTGCACGGCCGGGAGTCCCCGGAGGAGACCAAGCGGGTGCGCCAGCAGGTGCCGAGGGTGATAAAGGCGTTCCGCGCCGGTTCGGAGGAGCTGGAGCAGGCCCGGTCCTACGGTGCCGACATCATCCTCGTGGACGCCGATCAGCCCGGCTCGGGGAAGGTCTTCGACTGGGCCCTGGCTGAACGCGCGGCAGGGTCGCTCCCGGTGATCGTGGCGGGAGGGCTCACGCCGGAGAACGTGGCCGCGGCGATCGGCAAGACACGCCCCTGGGGTGTCGACGTGTCGACAGGGGTGGAGTCGGCGCCGGGCCGGAAGGATCCGCGCCTGGTGCGGGAGTTCATCAACGCGGCGCGTCAGGCCGCCGCGGAACTGCCGACGCCGGAGCCGCCCAGCGGCGTGCTCTACGACTGGCAGGCCGAGTTCTGACCGCAGGAGCGGGCGAGAGGACACGGGTGCCGTCGTGAGCATGACCGAACCGACGCCGGAGGGTCGCTTCGGCGAGTTCGGGGGGTGCTACGTCCCCGAGACCCTGGTGCCGGCGTGCCAGGAACTCGACCGGGCGTTCCGCGCCGCCTGGGCCGAGGGGGCGTTCCGCCGGCGGCTCGACGACCTGCTGCGCGACTACGCCGGCCGGCCCTCGCCGCTGACCGACTGCCCCCGCCTGTCGGCCGAACTGGGGCTGCGCGTCCTGTGCAAGCGGGAGGACCTCAACCACACCGGCTCGCACAAGATCAACAACGTGCTGGGGCAGGCGCTCCTGGCCGAGCGCATGGGGAAGACCCGCCTCGTGGCCGAGACGGGCGCCGGTCAGCACGGCGTCGCCACGGCCACCGCCGCGGCCCTGCTGGGCATGGAATGCACGGTGTACATGGGTGAGGTGGACGTGAGTCGCCAGGAGCTGAACGTGTTCCGCATGCGCCTGCTCGGCGCCGAGGTGCACGCCGTCACCACGGGCAGCCGCACACTCAAGGACGCCATCAACGAGGCGCTGCGCGACTGGGTGGCCACCGTGCAGCAGACCCATTACTGCCTCGGCTCGGTCATGGGTCCCCATCCGTATCCCTGGATGGTCCGCGAGTTCCACCGGGTCATCGGTGACGAGGCCCGCCGGCAGTGTGCCGAGCGCCTCGGAGGTGACCCCGACGTCGTCGTGGCCTGCGTGGGCGGCGGCTCCAACGCGGCCGGAATCTTCAGCGGGTTCGCCGACGGCCGCGCCGAACTCGTGGGTGTCGAGCCCGCCGGGGGAGCGGCCGTGGGGCGCGGTGCCCCCGGCGTTGTACACGGGTCGCTGTCGTACCTCATGCAGGACGAGTTCGGGCAGGTGCTCGAGGCCGAGTCGATCTCCGCCGGGCTGGACTATCCCGGCGTCGGGCCGGAGCACGCCCACCTGGCGGCCACCGGCCGGGCGCGGTATGAGAACGTGACCGACGAGGAGGTGCTGGCGGCCTTCGAGCTGCTCTCGCGTACCGAGGGGATCATTCCCGCCCTCGAGCCCGCCCACGGGCTGGCCTGGATCAGCCGTGAGCGAGAACTGCTGGCAGGGCGCACAGTCCTGCTGAACCTGTCGGGACGCGGCGACAAGGACGTCGACCTGGTCATGGGACTGCACGGGTGAGCGGGGCTCGGCCCGGCCGCCTGGAGGCCTCCCTGCGCGCCGCGCGCGACGGCGGGCGCAAGTGCCTCGTGCCCTACGTCACCGGCGGGCTGGACGGTTGGGAGGCCGCCGTCGAGGCCGCCGCGGTCGCCGGCGCCGATGCCGTCGAGATCGGCATTCCCTTCTCGGACCCCGTGATCGACGGGCCCACGGTCCAGGAGGCGGGGGACCGGGCCCTGGCGGCCGGCGCCACCCCGGCAGGCCTCCTGTCGGCGGCGGCCGCTCTGGAGGTGGGTGTGCCCCTGGTGGTCATGACCTACTACAACATCGCCCACCACATGGGTCACGAGCGGTTCGCCCGGTCGCTGGCCACCTCGGGAATCTCCGGGGCGATCCTGGCCGACCTGCCGCTGGAGGAGAGCGGGCCCTGGACCGCCGCCGCTGACGAGGCCGGCGTCGAGACGGTGCTGCTGGCCGCCCCGACGGCCTCGGGCGAACGGCTGGAGGCCATTTGCGCCCGTGCGCGGGGATTCGTCTACGCCATCGGCCTGCTCGGCGTGACCGGTGAGCGCGCCGCGCTGGCCTCCAGCGCGCTGGTCATCGCCGGCCGGCTGAAGGAGGTCACCGATCTGCCGGTGCTGGTCGGCGTGGGCGTCTCGACGCCGGCCCAGGCCGCCGAGGCGACCACGGTCGCGGACGGCGTGGTCGTAGGCTCGGCGGTCGTGCGGCGGCTGCTGGAGGGTGAGGGACCCGACGGCGTGGGGTCATTCGTGGCCGACTTGCGCCGTGCCCTGGACCGCTCCAGGCCATGAGGAGCGGCACGAACGGCAGCGGCGCCTCTCGAACCGGAGCTCTCGCCGTCCTTGCAGCTCTCGCCCTGCTTGCCGGCGCGTGCGGGGGGAGCGAAGACGCCGCCCCCGGCCCCACCACGACGACGCTGTTCATCCCCGAGGCGCCGGAGACCGACGTGCCGCCGCCGAACGCCGACGGCGAGGTGCTGCCCGGCCGGGCGCCGCTTGCGGACAGCAGCGGACGGGAGGCGGTTCCCTCGGCGCTGGCGGACCGGTCCTGGCCCGGATTCGCCGCACTCATCCCGCCCGATCAAATCCGCTCCGGCGGTCCGCCGCCCGACGGCATCCCGGCCCTCGACGAGCCGGTGTTCGCGCCGACCGCCGAGATCGATTTCCTGGCCGACGGCGAGGCCGTCCTGGCCCTGGAGATCAACGGCGACGCCCGCGCCTACCCGTTGCAGATCATGACCTGGCACGAGCTGGTGAACGACACGGTGGGCGGTGTGCCGGTCACCATCTCGTACTGCCCGCTGTGCAACTCCTCGGTGGCCTACGACCGCAACGCCGCCGGGCGCGTGCTGGACTTCGGCACCTCCGGGATGCTGTACCAGTCGTCGCTGGTCATGTACGACCGCCAGACGCAGTCGCTGTGGACCCACTTTGACGGCCTCGCCGTGATCGGGGAGCTGATCGGCACCCAGCTGGACTTCTGGCCGATGGCCATCGTGTCCTGGGCGGCGTGGCGCGACGCCCACCCTGACGGCAGGGTGCTGACGCAGGAGACCGGCTACCACCGGAGCTACGGGCGCAACCCCTACGTCGGCTACGAGACCAGCGAGCGGCTGCTGACCCCCGCCTTCCAGTCCACCGACATCGACGAGCGCCTGCCCGCCAAGGAACGGGTCGTGGGCATCCGCAGCGCTGGCGACGCGGTGGCCGTGCGCCACGCCCACCTCACCGAGAGCGGCGTGGTGGAGGTGGACCTGGCGGGCGTGCCGCTGGTGGTCTGGAACCTGCCGGGCGCCAGCTCCGCCATCGACGCCCCCGAGTTGGCCAACGGCATCGACGTGGGCTCCAGCGGCGTCTTCGAACGCACCCTCGACGGGCGGCTGCTGAGCTTCACCCGCAGCGCCGGCGGGTTCCGCGACGACGAGACCGGCTCCACCTGGAACCTGTTCGGCGAGGCGACCGCCGGCGAGCTGGCCGGCAGCCGACTTCAGGCCCGCGAGTTCGTGGACACCTTCTGGTTCGCCTGGGGCACCTTCGAGCCCACCAGCAGCATCGTCCCGCCGCTCGGCTAGGAGTGTGCCGAGTAGTCCACGGGCAGCGCCGGTCGGGTGGCCAGGCCCTGGATTCCGGCCCCGGATCGAGTCCGGGGCAGGCTCTTCGCCGGAATGACGTGTCGGGACGTCGGGAGCATTGCTCAGCAGTCGGCTAGCCGGTCGGCATCTCCGCAGGAGGCGCTTCGGTCAGCAGGTCGGTGCGGTACAGGTAGCGGATGTCCCAGACCCCGAAGAGGGTCGGCGTGGTGTTGCCGAAGACGTTGCGCACCGCGGTGAGGCGCTCGGGCAGGGTCGTGTAGACCAGCGGGACGTTCTCGGCCACGATCTCCTGGACGCGGCGGTACTGGGCCACGCGCTCGGCGTGGTCGAGTTCCTGGCTTGCGCTGACGAACAGGGCGTCGATCTCGGCCTCCCAGTCCGTGGCGGGAGACTCCTGGTTCGGATGCCAGAGATGCAGGTTGCCACTGCTGTGCCAAAGGGTGATGCCGTAGTGCGGCTCCGTTCCGCCGGTGAAGCCGATCACCATGGTCTGCCAGTCGTAGGTCTCGGTGAGCTGGTCGACCAGGTCACCCCACTCGATCGCCTGGTAGTCCACGGCCAGCCCGATGGCCTCCATGCCCTGCTGGATCAACTCCGTGCTCCGCTGGCGCACGGTGTTGCCGGCGTTGGTCACGAGCGTGAACTCGATGCGGTTCCCGGCGGAGTCCTCGCGGACGCCGTCGCCGTCGCCATCGGTCCAGCCGAGTTCGTCGAGGATCCGGTTGGCGCGAGCCGGGTCGTACTCGTAGCGCCGCACGTCGGGGTTGTGGAAGTCCCCGGCCGCGGGGCTGATGGAACTCCACTGGGCATAGCCCTGGCCGTGCTGCACCTCGTTGACGAGGGTGTCCTTGTCGACGCTGTGGGCGATGGCCTGCCGGAAGCGCGTGTTGGAGAACCACTCCCGCTTGACGGGGTCGAGGTACGGCTCGCCGTCGGCACCGCTGCCGGGGTTCATGTTGAAGGCCAGGAAGGTCGTTCCGAAGGCCGGACCCCGGCGGTGGATCGTGAAGCCGTGCTCCTCCTGCAACGGTGCCAGGTCGGCGTACTCCGCGCCGAGCACGCCGTGCAGATCGGAGCCGCCGTCTCCGAAGGCGGCGAGCTCTGCTTCGAGGTCCTCCACGATGACGTGGATGATCTCGTCCAGGTAGGGCAGCCCGTTGCCGTCGGCGTCGGTCATCCAGTAGTTCGGGTTGCGTTGCAGCACCAGGCGCTCGCCGGGCTCGTAGCTCGCGATCGTGAACGGTCCGGTGCCGATGATCTCGGTGGGATCGGTGTCGATGCCCCAGGCCGAGGCGAAGCTGCCGTCCTCGACGTGCGGTGCGAGCAGGTGCTCGGGGTAGATCGAGGTGCCGAGCGAGCGCAGGAACGGCGCGAACGGCACGGGCAGGGTGATCTGCACGGTGTGGTCGTCCAGCGCCGTCACCGTCATCCGGTCCGTCTGCCAGGAGCCGTCCTCGTCGAGATGGCGGAACTCGAAGGTCGAGCGAGCGGAGGCGCGGATCTCGTCGTTGTAGATGATCCGATTGAAGGTGAAGTCGACGTCGAGGGCTGTGAACGGTTCTCCGTCGTGCCAGGTGGCGTCCCTGCGGAGGTGGAAGGTCCAGGTGAGGCCGTCCTCGGACCGCTCCCAGCTTTCGGCCAGTGCCGGTTCCACCTCGTCGGTCAACCAGGACGTCTCGGTGAGACCCTCGAAGAGGTATCCCAGCACGTTCGAGGATGCGGCGTCGGTGGAGATCGCAAGGTTGAAGGTGAGCGGCTCGGAGATGGTGGCGATCGTGAGGCTGCCACCGTGTCCGCCGACGGTGTAGCCGAACTCTTCGGCGTTCTGGCGGAGCCGGGCGACGAGCGAGTCTGAGTCCTCGGTCGCCCCGCTCGCCTGCCCGGCCGTCGCAGTCTCGGTCGTGGTGGTCTCAGCCTCGGGAGGGTCGTCGGAGGCGACCCCGGAGGATGCGGCAGCCAGGAGGGCGAGCGGTGCGGCGAGCAGTGCGATGAGGCACCGGGTCACCGCCGGGCGTCGGGTGGAGCGTCGCAACATCAGGTCACGTCCCTTTCGATTGTTTTCGTACCTGTCAGCAGGCGGGAATGCTATCCGGGCGGCGTCGATACCCGGCCCGAGCCGCTGTCGGGGACGCAACGTCGCCACCGAGGTGACGCTGAAGACCCTGGGCGCGGACCTCACCGGCGGCGAGGGGACCTTGCACCCAACGACTGTCAAGAGTTACCTCAGCGCCTTGTCACGCCTTTTCGTGGCGGAGGAGCTTCCGGCCTGGAGGCCCCATCTGCGATCTCGTGCCGCCCTCCGCTCCACGCCGAAGCGTTTCCTCGCCGACCCATCGCTCGCCGTGGCCTCGCTTCGCTCCAACGCCGATCAGATGATGGCCGATCTGAGCTATTTCGGGCTGGTGTTCGAGTCGCTGGTTCGGCGCGACCTGAGCGTCTATGCGCAGGCCAACGGCTGGGAGTTGTCCCACTACCGCGACAGCGCGGGCCTTGAGGTGGATTTGATCCTCACGAGCCTCGACTACCGGGGGTGGGCCGCGGTAGAGGTGAAACTGGGCGGCGGGGCTCTGGTGGAGCGGGGCGCCGCAGCGCTGCGGAGGCTGCGCGAGCGGGTCGACTCCGATCGCATGGGCGAGCCCCGGAAGCTCGCCGTCATCACCGTCGGCGGTTACGGCTTCGAATATCCCGACGGCGTGGCGGTGGTGCCGATCACGGCGCTCGGCCCCTGAGGACGGACCTCCCGCCCCCGGCCGGTCGGCCCTCGGGGGCTGGCCTCGCCGGCGCGCGTTGCCCGCCTGTGGTGCCGGCGGGGGCGTGCCCCGCGCTTCAGACGCCCACCGACGACGAGACCGACACCGCCGCCCTCGCAGCCGAGATCGAGTAGGCGCACGTGATCATGTGGTCGCCTCGGAGACTGCTGGGCAATGCTCCCGACGCCCCGGCCCGTCAGTCCGGCGCAGAGCCTGCCCCGGACTCGATCCGGGGCCGGAATCCAGGACCTGGCCACCCGATCGGCGCTGCCCGTGGATTGCTCGGCACGCTCCTAGGATTGCGCCGACAGCATGTGCAGCAGCGAGGAGCCCCTCATGAAACTCCAAGCAGGCGACCCGGCGCCGGACTTCCGGTTGCTGAACCAGGACGGCGAGGAGGTGTCCCTCGCGGACTTCGCCGGTCGCAGGGTCGCGCTGTTCTTCTACCCGAAGGCCATGACCCCTGGTTGAACCAAGCAGGCCTGCGGCATGCGTGACATCGCCGATCAGCTTCCCGAGGAGGTCTCCATCCTGGGGATGAGCGCGGATCCTCCCAACCGCCAGAAGCGCTTCGACGAGAAGCACGACCTGGGGTTCGGGCTGCTCTCGGATCCCGACAACTCCACAACCTCCTCCTACGGGGCGCGCAGCGAGAAGAAGATGTACGGCAACACCTTCATCGGAACCACCCGGTCGGCCTTCCTGATCGACGCCGAGGGTCGCATCGAGCAGGCCTGGTACGGCATCAGCCCGAAGGACACGCCGCTGGAGATCCTGGCCGCCCTCGAGGAGACCGGGTGAGCGGCGCGCCGCTGCCGGCGCCCGCCTCGATCCTCCCGCACAGGCCGCCGTTCCTGCTGCTGGACGAGGTCACCGCGCTGGTACCCGGCGAGCGGGCCGAGGGTTACTGGCGCACAACCGGCGACGAGTCCTTCTTCGCCGGGCACTTCCCGGGCCGCCCCACCCTGCCGGGAGTGCTCATGACCGAGGCGCTCGCCCAGTTGGGCGCCTACGCGGTCCTCAGCGACGAGCGCATGGCAGGCAGGCTGCCGCTGTTCGGAGGCATCGACGGGGCTCGCTTCCGCCGTCAGGTGCTGCCCGGTGAGCGGCTTGACCTACAGGTGGAGGTGTTGCGACTGTCAGCGCGCGCCGGGCGGGCGGCGGGGGAGGCGTCGGTGGACGGCAAGCCGGCCTGCAGCTGCGAGTTGATGTTCGTAGCCGTCCCCGCCTGAGGGGCCGGCCCGTGCTCTCGGCCCTCCGGGACTAAGCCGCCGGGGGTGGGCTGATGACCAGGCAGCCGTTGTGCCCGCCGAAGCCCGAGAGTTCGGGGAGATGCTGGCCCCGGCCCTCCGGGACTAAGCCGCCGGGGGTGGGCTGATGACCAGGCAGCCGTTGTGCCCGCCGAAGCCGAAGGAATTGGAGATGCTGGGACCCGGCTCCCACTCGCAGGGATCCGGTGCCAGGATGCGGATCGGCGCCATGTCCGGGTCGGGGGTCTCGTAACACGCTGTGGGGGGCAGCACACCCCGCTGGATGGACATGACCACGGCGGCCGCCTCGATGGCACCGGCCGCTCCGAGCGCGTGGCCGGTGACGCCCTTGGTCGAGGTCACCAGCGGCCCGGGGGAGCCGAACACCTTGTGGATGGCCTCGGCCTCGCTGGCGTCGTTGAGAGGCGTCGAAGTGCCGTGGGCGTTGATGTGGGCAATGTCTGACGGTGCCAGACCGGCGTCGCCCAGCGCCCGCTCCATACAGGCCACTGCGCCCGCCCCGCCGGGCGACGGCGCGGTGATGTGGTACGCATCGGCCGTGCTGGCGTAGCCGGCGATCTCGGCCATGATTTCTGCGCCGCGCGCCCGGGCGAACTCCAACTCCTCCAGCACCAGCACCCCGCATCCCTCCGCGTGCATGAAGCCGTCGCGCTCGAGATCGAACGGGCGGGAGATGCCCACCCGGGACAGCGCGGTCATGTTGGCGAAGCCCTGCAGGCCGGTCGGGGAACTCGAACACTCCGAGCCCCCGGCCAGCATCACGTCGCAGCGGCCGTGGCGGATCAGTTCGGCGGCGTTGCCAATGGACTGGGTGGCGGAGGCGCAAGCCGTGGAGGTCGATTCGCAAGGCCCCTGGTAGCCGTAGCGCATGGAGACGGCGGCAGCCGCGGCGTTGGCCATCATCATGGGGATGAGGAAGGGCGAGACTCTCTTGGGGCCCTTCACGAAGTGCGCCAGCATGCAGGTCTCGATGCTCATGAGGCCGCCCACGCCCGTCCCGATCCACACGCCCACCCGGTCGGGATCCGGCGCCAGGGCGCCGGCCTCCTCCAGCGCCTCGGCGGCGCACGCCAGGGCGAACTGGGTGAACCGGTCGTGGCGGCGCATCTCCTTGGCGTTGGCGAAGTGCGGCGCCGGGTCGAAGCCCGCCACCGTGCGCAGACCCTTCGGAGGCTCGGTCAACAGCCCGGCGAAGAAGTCCTCCTGCCCGACTCCGCAGGCCGCCAGGACGCCGAGGCCGGTGACGACCACCCGGCGGCGGCTCATCCCAATTTGGCCTCGATCATCGTGAAGGCGGCGCCCACGGTCTCGATGTCCTCGAGCTCCTCCTCCTCGACGGTCACATCGAACTCCTCCTCGAGCGCCATGACCAGCTCCACGAGGTCGAGGCTGTCGGCGTCGAGGTCATCGGCGAAGCTGGCCTCGAGGGTCACCTGATCCGCTTCGACGGACAGCACCTCGACGGCACAACGCTGGAATCGTTCGAAATGGTCGTTGCTCACTGCATTCACTCCGTCGTCTCGGGGTCAACTCATGCTCAGGCCACCGTCCACGGGGATGACGGCCCCCGTGATGTAGCCGGCCTCGGGTGAGACAAGGAAGCATACGGTCGCCGCCACCTCGGCCGTCGTGCCGAAACGGCCGAGCGGGACCGCCGAGCGGATCTCTTCCTGCCGCTCGTGGCTCAGCGCATCGATCATATCGGTCTCGATCGGGCCGGGCGCCACGACATTGACCGTGACGTTGCGCCCGGCGAACTCCTTGGCGACCGAGCGGGCGAGCCCCACGAGGCCGGCCTTGGAGGCCGCGTAGTTCGCCTGGCCCGCCTGGCCGCCGAGACCCACCACCGAGGAGACCAGGATCACGCGCCCCCAGCGGGCGCGCATCATCGAGCGCACGCCGCGGCGCAGCACCCGGTAGCCCCCGGTGAGGTTGGTGTCCAGGACGGCGGCGAAGTCCTCCTCGCTCATACGCAGGAGCAGGCTGTCCCGGGTGATGCCGGCGTTGGACACCAGGACCTCCACCGGCCCGAGGGTTCCTTCGACCGCCTCGAAGGCGCCGTCCACGTCCGCGCCGTCGGTCACGTCGCAGGGCACCGCCAGCAGCCCTGCCTCGCCGGCAGCCTCCGGCGGGCTGGATCGGTAGGTCACGGCGACACGGTGGCCGGCGTCCCGCAGCGCCAAGGCGCACGCCAGGCCGATGCCGCGCGCCCCGCCGGTGACGAGAGCCACCCGGCCGGCGCCGTCGTCGCTCACAGGGTCCAGCGCAGCAGCGCGCTCGCTGAGGTCATGCCGGCGCCGAACCCCACCATCAGGGCGATGTCGCCGCCGGCGAGCCGGCCGCTGCCGGCGGCGTCGGCGAGGGCCAGGGGGATCGAGGCCGAGGACGTGTTGCCGGTCCAACTCAAGACCTGCACGGTTCTGTCCTCGGAGAGGCCCAGCTTCTGGCAGGCGCTCCGGATGATGCGGATGTTGGCCTGATGGGGGATTACCAGGTCCACCTCGTCGGTGCTGAGCCCGGCGGCCGCCAGGGCGGTCTCGCAGGTGGAGACCATGATGCGCACCGCCTGGCGGAACACCTCGCGCCCGTCCATGTGGATGAAGCCGCCGAAGTCGCAGTACAGCGACTTCTCCAGCGCGCCCTGGCAGTCCAGCGCCCAGCCCAACAGGGCGTTGTCGTCGCCGGCGGTCGCCGACAGCACCACGGCGCCCGCGCCGTCGCCGAACAGGACGGCCGTGCCGCGGTCCTCCCAGTCCACGAACCGGCTGAGGGTCTCCGAGCCGACCAGCAGGATGTGGTCGGCGCCCGCCAGGATGAGCCCGTGCGCCACGTTCAAGCCGTACACGAACCCGGAGCAGGCGGCGTTCAGGTCGAAGGCGCCGCAGCGGGCGCCGAGCTCCAGCTGGACCGAGCTGGCAGTGGCCGGGATCACGCGGTCCGGTGTGGTCGTGGCGAGGATCACGCCGTCGAGGTCCCGCGGCGCGACGGCGGCCATGTCCAGGGCCTTCCGCGCCGCCTCGATCCCCAGGGCGCGGGTCGTGCCGCCGATCCGGCGCTCCTTGATGCCGGTGCGTTCGGTGATCCAGGTGTCGCTGGTGTCGAGGGTCTGCGCCAGGTCGTGATTGGTGATGACGCGGTCGGGCAGGGCCGTGCCGTAGCCGGTGACGCGGCTGCCCCGGTTCATCGCCGGCCTCCCGCCCGCGAGAGGGACGCGGCCGGCCGGGTCCGCGTTCGCCGCTTCATTCGGTCCGCAGCCAGGCGATCGGCTGGTTGGTCGCGACCCGCTCACCGTCCACGGCCAGATAGTCCATCACAACACCGCTGAACGGCGAGCGCACGGGTTCGCCGCTCACCTCGCCGAGCACCGCCCCCGCGGCGATGCGGGTGCCCCTGCAGTCCGGTTCGGCCGGCCTGAAGACGCCTGCCCCGGCCGCCACGACCAGCCGCTCGTGCGCATGCAGGGACTCGCCGTCGGCGAGAGCCACGTCGCCGTCGCCCCCGGCGCCGACGGACTCCAGCAGCGGCTCGATGTCCGCGGGGTTGCGGACGCTCAGCGTCTCGAGCCCCCGCTCGATGCGTTTCGCCAGTCCCGTGAGCGCGTTGCCGGGCCCCAGTTCGACGAAGGTCCCGCAGCCTGTGTCGACGAGCCGGCGGATGGTCTGGTGCCAGCGGACGGGGCTGGTGAGCTGGCGGGCCAGCAACCGGGGCCAGACCCTGGCGGTGTCGTAGGGGGCGGCGTCGACGTTGGCGTGGACCGGCGCGTCCGGATCGTGGAACTCGGCCCTGGCGAGGGCCTTGGTGAGGCGCTCGTAGGCCGAGGCCATGAAGGGCGTGTGGAAGGCGCCGCCCACCTGCAGCCGCATGACCCGCTTGGCGCCGCGGCGGCGCGCCAGCTCGGCGGCGGCGTCGACGTCGTCCGGGGAGCCGGCGACGACGACTTGGCCCGGCGCGTTGTAGTTGGCCACCCAGACCTTCGGTCCGGCCTCGTCGCAGCACCCTTCCACATCGCCGTCGGAGAGCCCCAGGACGGCGGCCATGGCGCCCTCCTGCTCCTCGGAGGCGAGTTGCATGGCCTCACCGCGCTCGGCCACGAGGTGGGCCGCCTCGGCGAAGTCCAGGATCCCCGAGGCGACCAGGGCGCTGTACTCCCCGAGACTGTGACCGGCGTGGGCGTTGGGCAGGAGCCCGACCCTGGCGACCGCGTCGAGGGCGAGCATGCTCATCACGAATGTGGCGAGCTGCGAGTTGCGGGTCTGGCGCAGTTCCTCGGCGTCCGCCTCCAGGAGCAGCATCGCCACGTCGCGGCCGGTGGCCTCGGTGGCCTCCTCCACGAGCTCCCAGGAGGGCTCGTTCCGCCAGGCCTCCCCCATGCCGGGGGCTTGGGAGCCCTGACCGGGGTAGGTGAAGGTGATCACGGTCCCGGACCGGGGACGCGCTCGGGCCGCAGCGCGCGCCGGAAGCACGAAGGAGCGAACTCACGGGACATGGCGGAGCAGACCCCCTCGGAGCAGGGACGGTTGGAGCGTGGGGTGGGGAGCGTGGGGTGAACCGTAGGCGCTCGGCGGCTTCCTGCAAACCGCAGCCGGCACAACAGACGTGCCGATCCAGCCGCGCCGACAGGGCCGCACCGCAGCCCGGTGGCCGACCGCCCGCATCCTACACTGATGCCACGACCGGCCCGGGTGGCGGAATTGGAAGACGCGGAGGACTCAAAATCCTCTGACCTCGCGGTCGTGTGGGTTCGAGTCCCACCCCGGGCACTGGTTGGCCGAAACCCTTGACGCGGATGGCAACGCGACGACAACCTCTCCGGTCGGCGCACGGCCACGCGTCCGACGCGCGGGCCGCGCTGCGACTATTCAGTAGTGTTTCATATGTTTTATGATTTATAGTGTATTGTCGTGGTAGGGAGGATGGGCGGCGTGGGGCGGGGCGGGGTAGCCTGGGGTGTCGGGACGGGGCGGCGTGGGGGCCGCGGGAGGGG
>JAPOVS010000069.1:0-10099 GCA_026708055.1 bacterium
CCAGGGCGACCACGACACCCGGCAGGGCGAATCCGGCGGTCACGACGACGTTGGTGGCGTGGGTCGTGGGCGCCGGACGATGGACCAGCAGCCACGACAGCGGCAACATCACCAGCACCGTCACGACCGCGGCGAGAGCGCTGACCGCAACCGTCGAGAGCGCCGACTCCGCCAGGCCGGCCCCGTCGAGAGCGGCGACGCCGGTGCGCCGGTCGGGGTCGGCGATCCCGCGCCCGGCCCAGTAGCCCAGCGTCGCCAGCGGCGCCGCCAGGGCGACCAGCAGGAACCCGGCAACGGCCGCGGCGACGGCCCATCGCCAGCGGCCCAGCGCCACGACCGCGGGACGCCGGTCGGACGTCGACGGGAAACGGTCCCGGCGGCGCCGGGCCAGGAACCGCTCCGCAGCCACGGCCCCGAGTGCCACCACGCCCAGCAGCAGCCCGTGGGAGACCGAGGTGGCTCGGTCGAAGAGCCGGTTGGCGTAGACCGAGCGGGTGAGCGTCTCGTAGCGCAGCAGGTCCACGGCGCCGAAGTCCGAGAGCGTGTACAGGAACACCAGCATCCCCCCGGCGGACACCGCGGGAAGCGTGGCCGGCAGCGTCACCGTGGCGAACACCGAAGCGGGCCGGCGCCCCAGCACCCGTGCGGCCTCCTCGTAGGCGGGATCCAGGTGGCGCAGGCGGGCGCGCGTGGGCAGGTACACGTAGGGGTAGGTGAACAGCGTGAGCACCAGCCAGGCGGCCCAGAACCCTCTAAGATGGGGCAGGTCGCCGGCCCCGAGGGGCGACAGGACGCGCTCGGCGAGGCCGCCTCGGGCCAGCAGCCCGATGAGCGCCGTCGCACCCACGAATGACGGGAACACCAGCGGCAGCGGCGCCAGCACCGACCAGAGCCGCCGGCCGGGCACGTCGAGACGGACCGTCACCCACGCCAGGGCCGTTCCCAGAACCATCGCCGCGGCCGTCACCGCGCCGGCCAGCAGCAGCGAGCGGCCGAGCGGCGCCCACGTCGCCCGCTCGGCGAGCACGCCGAGCACGTCGGAGTGCAGGCGGATGTTCTCGTAGGCGAGGTAGCCCAGCGGCACCGCGAAGAACGCCGCCAGCGGGGCGTCCCGGAACCACTCCGCCGGCTGAACCCGCTTGCGGGGACGCGCGAGCGGCGGTTCGCTCCTGCTAGAGCCCCTGGTTGCCCGCAGCGGAGCCATTGCGCCGGCGCGTCCCGTTGCGCGCCGATTCGGCCATCGCCGCGGCGCTGTAGGCCATCGTGGGCGGACCGTCGTAGGAGACGCCGACCTCGTCGCCCACTCGTAGCGGCGGCATCCGGCCGCTGCGAGCCAGGAGCACCAGGTCGCCGAGACGCACCTTGCACTCGGTGGCGTGGCCCAGCAGGCGGAGTTCTTCCACGGTGCCCACCGCCGCGACGCCGTTGCCGGGCGCCTCGAGGCGCAGATGCGAGGGCCGCACCAGCACCGATATCTCGCCGCTGCAGTCGCCGTGCACCGCCACCTCGCCCAGCGCCGTCACCGCGGCGCCGCCCGCCCCCACGGCGGGCAGGAAGTTGACGTCGCCCACGAAGCCGGCCACCCAGGGGGTGAGAGGCCGGGCGTACACCTCGTCGGGCGTGCCGCGCTGGCAGATCCTGCCGGCGGCCATCACCGCCACCTCGTCACCCATGACGAAGGCCTCGTCCTGGTCGTGGGTGACGATCACCGCCGTGGCGCCGAGCGATTGCAGCAGCACCCGGACCTCGCGCTGCAGGTCGAGCCGCAGGTTCGAGTCGAGCCCCTGGAAGGGCTCATCGAGCAGCAGGACCCGCGGCCCCGGGGCGAGGGCCCGCGCCAGCGCCACGCGCTGCTGCTGGCCGCCCGAGAGGGTGTCGGGCATCCGGTCCTCGAAGCCGGCCAGGTCGACGAGGTCGAGGACCTCCGCCACCCGCCGGGCCCGCTCGGGGCTCCGGGGCAGCCCATAGGCCACGTTCGCACCCACCGAGAGGTGCGGGAACAGCGAGCGCTCCTGGCCGAGCAGGCCGATGCGCCGGAACTCCGGGGCGACGTGGGTGCCCTCACCGGTGAGCAGGCGACCACCGAGGCGCACCTCGCCGGTGTCGGCGACCTCGAGCCCGGCGACGACGCGCATGAGCGTGGTCTTGCCGCAGCCGCTGGGCCCGAGCAGCGCCACGGTGCGGCCGCTCTCGACAGCCAGGTCGGCACCCCTCAGCACCTCGGCGGCACCGAACGACTTGCGGACCGCAGCCACCTGGAGATCCCGGAACTCACCGAGGTGGCCGTCGTCGTGCCTCCCGTTGCGGGGTTGGCGGTCGGTACCGGCTCGGCGGGGAGCCGTCCACCGGCGGGAAACACCACCGAGCACCCCAGGGGCATTAGGCACGCCTAATACCCTAGTTCGTTAGGCAACGTTTACAACTCGGCACCGGCGGTCCTCACCCGGACCGCGATCAGCGCACGATCCCGCTCTGGCGAATCAAGTCCTGGGTGCGCGCGAGACCGCCTCCGAGAACATCGAAGTCGATGGTCCCGCCGGCATCGCGGATGTCCAGCGGCGCCAGTTCGGGCAGCGGCGCCACGCCGGCGGCCAGCGGGTACTCGCGGGTCTCGGCGGCGTAGAACTCCTGTGCCTGCCGCGTCAGCATGAACTCCAGGAAGGCTTGCGCCGCGCCCGGCTGGTCGGAGGTCTCCAGGATCGCCCCTGTGGTCACGATCAACAGCGAGCCGATGTCGGCGGGATCGAAATGGTGGTTGACGCCGCGGGCGGCGGGATCCTCGGCAAGGAAGCGCAGCAGGTAGTAGTGGTTGACTAGGCCCATGTCCACCTCGCCGCGGATCACGGCGTCGGTGATGGCGGAATTCTTGGCGTAGTTGGGCGACCCGTTGGCGGCCATGCCCTCCAGCCAGGCCAGCGTGGCGTCGTCGCCCGAGCGAAACCGCATGGCCGTGATGAAGTCCTGGAAGGAGCTGTTCCCCGGCGCCACGCCGACGCGACCCGCATAGTCGGGATCGGTGAGATCGAGCACCGAGTCAGGCAGGTCGGCCTCGGCGACGAGGTCGGGGTTGTAGACCAACACCCTCCGTCGACCGCTGAGACCCACCCAACTGCCGTCGTCGGCCCGGAACCCCTCTCCGACGGCGTCCAGCACGCTCGCCGGCAGTTCCCGCAACCGGCCGGCGGTGGCCAGATATCCCATGGCGCCGGGGCTCTGGGAGATGAACACGTCGGCCGGCGAGGCGTCACCCTCGGTCTCGATCAGCAGGGCCAGGTCGGCCGACGAGCCGTACCGGACCTCCACCCGGATGTCACCGACCTCCTCGAACATCTCTGCCAGCGGTCCGATGAGGTCCTCGTTGCGCCCCGAATAGACGGTGATGGGATCGTCGGGCTCGTCATCGGAGCCGCAGGCGGCGGCGAGGAGGCCGACGGCGGCGACCAGCGCCAGCAGGCGGGCGGTGCGCCCGGCCCGCAGGCCGGCCTTGTGGGGGGGCTCGATCATGCGTCTCTCCGGGTTCCGGCGCATCCCTTCGAGTGGATGCAGCATGGTGTGTTAGGTAACCCTAACAGCCTACCATGAATTAGGCAACCCTAACAACGCTCCGGCGCGATGCAACCGCTTCGGGGATTCGATCGCGGCGAGGAGGACGGCCCGGAGGTTCACCCGCCGAGCGCTGTGGCGGCCTGCTCCAGCGGGTCGGGCAGCGGCTCGCCGGCGACCACGGTGAGGCGCTGCGTGGCCCGGCTGAGCGCCACGTACAGCAGGCGCATCCCTGCCGCCGCCTCGGCCACGATGCGCCGGGGCTCCACCACCACGGCCGCGTCCACCTCCAGGCCCTTGAGGGTGCGCGCCGAGCAGACCGACACCTGCATGCCGAGGGCGCGCCGGGCGGAGGTGCCGTGGGGCACGCCCGCGGCTGCCAGCGCCCCCGACAGCTCGGCGACCTGCTCGTCGGCGCAGATGACGGCCAGGTTCCCGGCCCCCACGTGGCCCAGTTCGTGGCGCACGGCGTCAGCCACAGCCGCGGCGAGCGTTCCGGGTCCGGCCGCCGGCAGGCGCACGATCCGGGGCGGCTCGCCGCCGGGGCGGGCGGCGCGCGGCGGCACCAGATCCGCCATCGCCGGGGGCAGGCAGGCGGCGGCGAAGCTCATGATCGGCTGCGGCACCCGGTAGCCGATCGTCAACTCGGCGAAGTTCGGCGGTGCCTCCGGCGAGACGAGATCCACCAGGCTGTCCCAGGAGTCGTGCGCCCAGGCGCTGGTGGCCTGGGCGATGTCCCCCACCAGCGTCAGCGAGCCGTTGAGCGAGCGGCGTCCCACCATCCGCAGCTGCATGGGCGAGAGGTCCTGCGCCTCGTCCACCACGATGTGGCCGTAGGTGCGGATGCGTCCGGCGTTGCCGCGGGGCGTCCGCGGCCCCAGCAGCATGCGGGCCTCGTCGAACAGCGGCACGTCGTCGCTGGTCCAGACCACGTCGTCGGCGTGCGCCCGGCGCGGGCGGTACAGGCCCGCGGTCTCGGCGTCGCTGAGCACGCCCGCGGCGGCGTTGGCCAGCAGCGCCCGGCTGCCGAAGAGGTCGTGCAGCAGGTGGGCGGGCGTGAGCTGGGGCCACATCCAGTCCAGGGCGCGGCGCACCTCCAGCGTCTCGCCCAGCGCGTCGGCCAGCTCGGCGGCGTCGGTGGGCCGCCGGACGCTGTCGGCCAGTGACTCGAAGAACGCCTCGACCACGAACCGGCGGCCGGCGTTGTGGGTGCGGGCCCGGCGCCGGGCGCCGGCCACGATGGCCGCACTGGCCCCCGTCGATAGCCGCAGGCGCCGCAGGCCGTAGTCCAGGACGAGGGGCTCCTGCAGGGCACGCTGGCGGGTCCGCACGGCGCGTTGCACGACGGTGGCCATGCGGGCGTCGCCCTTGGTGCGGGCCACCGGCTCGCTGTCGTGACCGCTGACCGGCACGTCCGCGAGCAGGTCGCCGAGCGTGGCGAGCCGCACCCCGGCCTCGCCCAGGGAGGGCAGGATCTGCTCGACGTAGGTCAGGAACACGGGGTTCGGACCGATCACCAGGACGCCCTGGCCCGAAAGCGGGAAGCGATGGGTGTAGATGAGATAGGCGGCCCGGTGCAGCGCCACCACCGTCTTGCCGGTGCCGGGCCCGCCCTGGACGATGAGGACGCCCGGCAGCGGGGCGCGGATGACGTCGTCCTGCTCGCCCTGGATGGTGGCGGTGACGTCGCCGAGCCAGCCGGTGCGTGGAGCCTCCAGGACCGCCTGCAGCGCCGGGTTGTCACGGAGGGCGCCGTCGGACCCGCCGTCGCCGTCGCCGTCCAGCCCGCCGGGCGGGAAATGCTCGTCGTCGAGCCCCAGCAGGCGGCTGCCGCGGCTGACGAAGCGGCGGCGCCGGGCCAGGCCCAGAGGCTCGCGGCCGGTGGCCCGGAAGAAGGGCTCGGCCACCGGAGCGCGCCAGTCGCACACCACGGCCGCCTGGTCCTCGTCCCACACCCCGATCCGGCCGACGTAGAAGGTCTCGGAACCATCACCGGCGTCGTCCGCGCCGGCGCCGCCCTCCCCGGCGTCGCCGTCACGGCGCATGTCGATGCGCCCGAAACAGAGCGAGCGCCCACCCAGTTCGAGCTGGCCGAGACGCTGGAACACCCGATGCTCCAGAACGTCGCGCTCGAAGCGGGCGGCATGGGTGCCGTCGCGGCCCGCGGCCACCCGATCCCAGAACTCCCGGATGCGCCGGCGGGTGGCCTCCAGACAGGCGTGGGCGTGGTCCACATAGGCCTGTTCGGCCTCCAGTTCCGACGCCGCCACACCGATCTCGCTGGTAGTGGACAAGAGATCCACCCTACCCGCGAGGCTGCGGCCCGGGTGGGGGTCGAAGCACCGCTCTGCTCCTTCACGGCAGGCCGAAGGCCCCAGCCCGACCCCCACCCTCACTTGCCGCCGACCCCCGAGGGAGGGGACGCCGGGGGGACGGCGCCGGATCGATTTCGCCAGACGATCCGCCGACGCCCACCGGCGGCCCCGACCGGACCGCTGCCCACTGGATTCCGGCCTCCGCCGGAATGACGCGACGTGGTGGCGGGGGTCGGTGCGGGTGGCGTCGGTAGGGTGACCGGCGTGGCGGCGGCGCTTGTGGACTCCCGTTTCCTGAGGGCCTGCCGGGGGCTGGCGACCGACCGGACGCCGGTGTGGTTCATGCGCCAGGCGGGCCGCTCGCTGCCCGAGTACCACCGCGCCCGCGGCGACACGACCCTCCTGGAGGCGGTGGCGCGCCCCGAGCTGGTCACCGAGCTGACCCTGCAGCCGGTGCGGCGCTACGGGGTGGACGCCGCGGTGCTCTTCTCCGACATCGTGGTGCCGCTGGAGGCGATCGGCTTCGGGGTGGACATCGTGGCCGGCGTGGGCCCGGTGATCGAGCGCCCGTTCGCCGGCCCTGCGGACCTGCAACGCCTGCGCCCGCCCGACGGCGAGGACCTGGCGCACGTCAACGAGGCCGTGCGACTGCTGGTCGGCGAACTGGAGGTGCCGCTGATCGGATTCGCCGGGGCTCCGTTCACGCTCGCCAGCTACGTGACCGAGGGCGGCCCCAGCCGGCACCACCCGCGCACCAAGGCGCTGATGCTCGGCGACACCGCGCTCTGGATGGACCTCGTGGAGCGCCTGGCGGACGTGGCGATCGCCTCGCTGGGCCAGCAGGTGGCCGCGGGCGCCGCCGCCGTGCAGTTGTTCGACAGCTGGGCGGGATGCCTGTCGCCGGATCACTACCGGCGCTTCGCCGCGCCCGCGAGCCGCCGGGTGCTGGCGGCGGTCGCCGAGTTGGACGTGCCCGCCATCCACTTCGCTGTGGGCACCGGCGAACTGCTGGCGGACATGGCCGTCGGCGCCGACGTGGTGGGGATCGATTGGCGGGTGCCGCTGGACGCCGCTCGCGCCCGGCTGGGCGAGAGCGTGGCGGTGCAGGGCAACCTCGACCCGGCCGCCTGCCTGGCACCCTGGGAGGCGGTGGCCACCGAGGCCCGCGCCGTGCTGGCCGCCAACGCCGGACGCCCGGGCCACGTCTTCAATCTGGGCCACGGCGTGCTTCCCGAGACAGATCCCGCGATCCTGGAGCGGCTGGTGGACCTGGTGCACCGCGAGGGCCGCAGCGCCGAACCGTGAACGCGGGACGCGGCCCCGCGCCGGTGCGGATCTGCGTGGTCGGGGCCGGGGTCTCGGGGCTGGCCGCCGCCTGGGAGGTCAGGACTGCGGCTCCGGACGCCGAGGTGGTCGTGCTGGAGGCGGCCTCCCGGCCCGGCGGCGTCATCCGGACGTCGCAGTTCGCCGGGCGGGCGGTGGACGAGGCGGCGGACGCCTTCCTGGCCCGGGTGGACGACGGCACCCGGCTCTGCGCCGAGTTGGGGCTGGCCGACGACCTCGTGGCGCCCGCCTCCGGGCAGGCCTTCGTCCACCTCGACGGGCAGCTCGTGCCGCTGCCCCCGGCGCAGTTCCTCGGCGTTCCGCTGGATCTCGAGAACCTCGACCCGAGGTTGCTGTCGCCGGCCGGGCGGGCGGCGCTGGCGGCCGACCTGAGCCGCCACGGCGAGATGAACGAAGGATTGTCCGCAGACGGGGCGGATTGCAGCGTCGGGGCGCTCATCCGCTCGCGGCTGGGCGACGAAGCGCTGGAGCGCCTCGTGGGCCCGCTGGTGGGCTCGATACACGCGGGCGACTGCGACCGGCTGAGCGTGCAGGCCGCGGCGCCGGCGCTGGCGGAGGCCGCCCGGCGCGACGCCAGCCTCATCCGGGCACTGCGGGATCGCCCCGCGGCGGGCCGGGGCGACGGAACGTCCCCCGAGCCGGTCTTCTGGGGGCTGCGGGGCGGGATGGAGACGCTGATCGCGGCGCTGGTCGAGCGCCTGGCGCCGGCGCTGGCGCTCGCAGAGCCCGCCCTGGCCCTGGAGGTGCGGCCGGACGGCGCCGGCCGGGCGATCCGGGCGGTGCGGACGCCGCAGCGATCCATCGACTGCGACGCCGTGGTACTGGCCGTCGGGGCAGCGCAGGCGGCACGGCTGGTTGCTCCCTGGGCGCCGGAGGAGGCTGCGCTGCTGGCGGCCACCGAGACCGCCTCGGTGGCCATCGTCACGCTGGCCTACGAGCCGTCGGCGGTGCCCGGCGACCCCGAGGGCAGCGGCTTCCTGGTCCCGGCCGGCTCGGAGCCGGCGATCACCGCCTGCTCGTGGGCGTCGGTGAAGTGGGCGCACCTCGGCGGCCCGGACGCCGGCAGCGCCGTGCTGCGCGTCTCGCTGGGGCGCCATGGTGACGACGCCCTCGTCAGCGAACCCGACGAGACGCTCGTGGCGGCCGCCCGAGCGGGCCTGGCGGCCACGATGGGGATCTCCGCCGCGCCGTCGGCGACACGCGTCTCGCGCTGGCTGGACGCCTTCCCCCAGTACGCCATCGGGCATCTGCAGCGGACCGCCGCGATGGAGGACATGCTGGAACCGGCAGGCGTGCTCTGCGCCGGCTCCTCGTACCACGGCATCGGCATCCCCGCCTGCATCGCCAGCGGCCGCCGGGCGGCCCGGAGGGCGCTGAGGCTGTCACGCGGCGGGGCGCGACCGTGAGCGCCGAGCCACCTCGCCCGGCGCCGGAATCCGGCGGTCCGGCGACGCGGCGTCGCGTCGAATCGCTCCGGCCCGGTGCGGGCATCGCCCTGGGCTGCCTCGCCGCCGGTGCCCTGATCTGCTTCTCGATGCCGCCGTGGGGTTTCTGGCCTCTCGCCGTCCTGGGCGTCGCCGCGCTGGACCGGCTGCTCGCCGGCCAACCGGCCGCCCGGCGCCTGCGCCGGGGCGGGCTCGTCTCGGCCGCCTGGCTGCTGGGGGCCACGATCTGGATGTGGGACTTCTCCCCCGGCGGCTACCTGGTCGCGAACCTCATCTTCTCGGCCTTCTACTGCGCCGGCTGCGCCCTGACGCCACCCGATCGGGGGCGCCGGCCGGCCCTGGTGGGCTGGCTGGTGCTGATCGGCTACCTGCGCTGGCGCTTCCCGTTCGGGGGCGTGCCGCTGGCCACGCTGGCTCACAGCCAGGCCGACGCCCCGCTGGCGGCCAGCGCCCGCCTGGGCGGGCCGCTGACCGTCGTGGCACTCGTGGCGGTGGCCGGCGTGTCCCTGTCGCTACTGGCGGAGCGGCGCTGGCGGGGTGCCCTGGCAGGGGCCTCGCTGATCGCCCTGGCGCTGGCGCTGGCCGCCGACGCTCCCCGGGGCCGCGACGTCGGGAGCCTGAAGGTCGCCGTGGTGCAGGGCGGCGGACCGCAACGCACCCGCGCCTCGGGCACCGACTTCAGGGTGGTGATGCAGCGCCACCTGGACGCCACCGCCGGCATCGCCGGGCCGGTGGACCTGATCGTGTGGCCCGAGAACGTCGTGAACGTGGACGGCCGGTTCGTCGACAGCCCGCAGCGGCAACAGCTCACCGAGTTGGCCAGGGATCAGCAGGCCTGGTTCGTGCCGGGCGTCGTGGAGGACGGCGAGCCGGGTGAGTTCTTCAACTTCTCGGTGGCCATCTCGCCCGACGGGGAGATCGTGGACCGCTACGACAAGGTGCGGCGCGTCCCGTTCGGCGAGTACGTGCCGCTGCGGTCGCTGTTCGAACCCGTGGCGGGCGGCATCCTGCCCAGCAAGGACGCCCGCGCCGGCACCGGGCCGGCGGTGCTGGACACCGGCGTGGGCCGCCTCGGCGTGCTCATCTCCTGGGAGATTTTCTTCGAGGACCGCGCCCGCGACGCGATCGGCAACGGCGGCACCGTCCTGCTGAACCCCACCAACGGCTCCTCCTACTGGCTCACCATCGTGCAGACCCAGCAGGTCGCCTCGTCCCGGCTGCGGGCGATCGAGACCGGACGCTGGGTGGTGCAGGCGGCGCCCACCGGCTTCAGCGCCTTCGTCAGCCCCGACGGCGACGTATTGGCCCGCACAGGGGTGAGCGAGCGGGCGGTGCTCGTGGCCGACATCGCCCCCCGGGAGGGCCGCACCTGGGCTCTGCGCGTCGGGCCGTGGCCGCTGCTGGCGCCGGCCGCCGTCGCCGTGGTGGCCGCCGCCGCGGCCGCCCGGCGGG